>DAOUUM010000298.1 GCA_030668165.1 Candidatus Heimdallarchaeota archaeon | reverse complement strand
TCATGACTGAATATTTTGAACATAGGGCATCCTTCTCTGTATTGGCATCCATCATCTTGATTTGGCATCTTATCATTTATATTTTCTTTGATTTTATACATTTTCTATAGTATCTGAACAATTTAGCATTTTATTTAATTTCGAACCCCCGCATGTCAAATAATGTATTTTTAGATAACTAATATTGAATTACAATCATTCAATTTGAGCAATATCAATAAAGAAATTTAATGAAATCCCCTAATATATGGTTAAATAAAGGTAAGATTAAATCCATAATATACTCGGTTATGTTGAGATTAGATGAAAACACCTCTTCATTCTGATGTTTTAATCCTAGGATCTGGTATTGCAGGTCTATCCCTGGCACTGAATATCGTTAAAAACTCATCATATACTGTAAACATTCTGACTAAAAATAAAATCGAAGAAACAGCAACTAGATTAGCACAGGGTGGATTTGCAGGTGTTTTATCAGATACTGATAGTTTTGAATCTCACATCTCCGATACTCTAAAAGCAGGGGTTGGACTCTGTGATAGAGCTGTGGTCAAAACAATAGTTGAACAAGCCCCACAATGTATTGCCAAGCTTGAAAAATGGGGGGTTAAATTTGAGAAAAATAAGAATAATGAATGGGATCTAGGTAGAGAGGGGGGTCATCATGAGAGACGTGTGGTCCATGTTAAGGATTACACTGGTCAAGCAATTGAAGATACTCTTGTTCAAGCGGTTAGGCAAGAGGAAAATATAACTGTTCATGAGTTTTTTACTGCCATTGATCTTGTACCTGCTAATGGTCAAATTGCAGGGGTATATGCTTATGATGAGAAAAATGATAGGGTAGAAAATTTCTCTGCAAAAATAACTGTTATTGCAACTGGAGGTGCAGGAAAAGTATTTCGCTATACTTCAAATCCTGATATTGCCACTGGAGATGGAATTGCCATGGCATACAGAGCCGGAGCAATAATAAAGAATATGGAATTCACCCAATTCCATCCAACCATTTTTTACAATACCAATATTCATACATTTCTTGTTTCAGAGGCACTGAGGGGAGAGGGTGCAATCTTAACCAATGAGGAAGGTCAAAGATTCATGCAAGGAATTCATGGTCTGATGGAACTAGCCCCCAGGGATATAGTCTCAAGGGCAATCGATATAAATCTTAAAAAATTGGGTCATGTCTTTGTATATCTTGATATATCATTCAAAGATCCAGAATTTGTAAAAAACAGGTTCCCCAAGATTTACTCAACTCTCCTTGCCCATGGTACAGATATAACCAAAGAACCAATTCCGGTAATACCTGCTGCCCATTATACCATAGGTGGGATAAGCGTTGATGTTCAGGGAGTTACCAATCTCAAAGGGTTGATAGCAATTGGTGAGTCCGCATGTACCGGATTTCACGGATCAAATAGACTCGCCTCAAATTCATTACTTGAGGGGTCTGTAATGGCTGCTAGATCTGCGGAATATATATTAAAGGAATTAGATATGAATTCAATATCACCTGTCACCTTTCCCAAGTGGGAACCCGGTGATGCAGTTGAACCTGACGAAATTATAATTATTTCTCATAACTGGTCTGAACTTAGACGTTTGATGTGGAACTATGTGGGCATCGTGAGATCCACAAAAAGATTGCTAAGAGCGAAACAGAGGTTAGACGTACTCAAAAAAGAATGTAACGAATATTATTTTCAATATCATGTGGATCGGGATATTATTGAACTAAGAAATGTGGTTGATGTAGCTATGCTAATTGTTGAGAGCGCATTGGCCAGAAAAGAAAGCAGGGGAGCCCATTACTCAATTGATTATCCTAAGACAAGCGATGTGGCTCGAGATACCCTTGTTCAAAAAACACTCGGAGTTCATTTTTCTGAAGTTGTAGAACAATAGAAATTTTATTACAATCCTCATCACTTCAATTATCAATCATCTGACGATAGAGATAGAGAAGCTTTATATTAATAGTCTCAAATCGCGATACATGCCAAGTGATCCCTCATTTTATTTTATAGTTAATCCAGTAAGTGATACCGGTAGATTAGGAAAAAAATGGCCTGCCATTCAAGAATATATTCAAACTCTGATACCAAAAGATCAATTTGAATGGAGCTTAACAGAATATTCCGGGCATGGAACTGAACTTACAAAGGAAGTATTTGCAAAGGGATATAACCATGTAATCGCAATTGGTGGAGATGGATTATCAAATGAAGTTGTAAATGGATACATGCAATTGAATTCGAAAGATCTAAAAATTGGGTTAGTTCCGGGTGGCACTTCTAATGATGGACATAATGCACTCGGTTTGGTTGGTATCAATGAAACCCTAGATAGGATAGTCAATGGGTTGAATACAGTAGATCATCCACTTATCAAGTTAACTGGTGATTTCAGTGATCAACCCCACTATGCATGGAATCATGTTGATTGTGGATTATCCGCTCTCGCAGCAAAATCAGCAAATGAAGGCTCAAAAATACTAAAAGGTGAATTCAAATATACCTATCACGCTCTGAAACAGTTACTTAGATTCAAGTATAATCCTGCAGTGGTCACTGTAGATGGTGAGGTATATGAGGGGAATTTCTCAGTAATTGCTGCTGCCACGATCGGTGATATGATTGGTGGATACAAACTCTGGCCTGATAATACACCCGATAAGGATGGAATGGCACTTACGATGACAAGAGGAAAAGGTAAATTTAACCTGCTTAAACTACTACTCGCAGCGGAGAAGGGGAACCACCTTGGCCGTGAAGGAGTAACATATAGGCGTGCTCATAACGTTGAGATTGAACTGGAATTTCCGTGGTGCTACGAATCGGAGGGCGAGATGTTTGCCCTTGAATCTAAGTCAATGAAGTGGGAATACATCGAAAATGCCTTACAACTAATTGTATAATTATTATTATGCAATGATAACCTATAACAAAAGAGAATTATTGATAAACACGTGGAAATAAAATGGATAAACGTCGATGTTACATATGATCTTCGAACCAGTGTATTGAATTCAAAGAGAAGAGAGGCCTCGGGATGATCAAGCCCTACATATAGCTGTTTATAATAAAAATAAAGTAATCGGGATTTCTAGTTTTTTTCCACAAAATCAAGATGAGGAGTTCGAGGCAGGCTACTGGAGAATACGCGGAATGGCTGTGGTTTCGGAATATCAGAAGCAGGGTATTGGAAAAAAAATTTTGGAGTTTTTTATGAAGAATATAATTGATGATATTGAAGAGCTGTGGTGTAATGCGAGAATTGGGGCAGAAGGATTTTATCAGCAACTGGGTTTTACATCACTAGGTATAATAGAACGTAGAAAAGATATCTGGGCACATAGAATGGTCCTGAGAATCAAATAATCGTGATTTTGAATCAATAGTTCTCTTATTTATCGTAACTAATATTCTAACATTCTTTCAAGTGAACCTCGGGCTCTCTCCATAAGATCTGCATCAAGGGTAATTATCTGTTCATCGCTTGGATTTTTCAAGGCTTCAAGTATGTTGGCTAGGCTATTCATCTTCATGTATGGACAGAGTGAGCAGGTACCATAAAATTCTCTATCTGGATATTCCACTGCAAATCGATCTGATAGACCACATTCAGTGACAAGGAAAAGCTTGATCTGCTCAGGATGGGCTTCAATATAATTCTTCATATCCGTAGTCCCACCAACCATATCCACCTTATCCAGTACTTCTGGAGGGCATTCTGAGTGGGCAATTACATAGATATCATCGAACATATCTCTCACCTCAATTACTGACTCTGGATTGAATTCCTCATGCACAATGCACAGGCCTTCCCAGTCAATAACCTCCTTACCAGTCTCTTTCCTGATATAATCTGCCATGTTCTTATCTGGAAGAAAGATGATTTTATCAGATTCAATTGAATTGACAATTTCCAGAACATTTGCAGATGTTACACAAACGTCAACTTCAGCCTTAACATCTGCTGTTGTATTAACATATGCAATGATTGGGATACCAGGATACTTAGATCGCAGGCCCTTTACATCCTCTCCTGTGATAGAATCCGCCAAGGAACAGCCAGCCTCTATTTTAGGGACGATCACCGTTTTTTGAGGGGACAATATTTTTGCTGTCTCAGCCATAAATACCACACCAGCAAACAATATATTATCTGCTTCTGTTTTGGCAGCTTCTCTTGAAAGTCCAAGACTATCACCCGAGAAATCAGCCACTCCAAATATTATATCAGGAGTCTGGTATGAATGGGCCAGAATCACCGTATTTTTCTCTTTTTTGATTTGATTTATTTCCAAGGTAAGCGGTGCAATCAGTTCACAATCAGATCTGGACCAATTGACATAAGATAATTTGGAATACAATCTATCAGTCTCC
>DAOUUM010000131.1 GCA_030668165.1 Candidatus Heimdallarchaeota archaeon | reverse complement strand
TGGCTTTTCCCTAAATGCAGATCTGAATGCTGCCAGAAATATCAGAAACGATTATATCGACACACTTGATCCATACCAACTAGCGTATCTGGTTACAAATCAGATACAAAGGGCTCATATCAGTATCCCAGATGTAGCATCATCATGATAGTTACGAGAATTTTATATTTTACGTAAAGTTCGACTGATTACAGAGTTGCAGAGTGAAAGTAATCATCTATGGCTAGTGCTGCCATCAGAGATATCATTGGACTTATTGTGGCATCAGTTTCAATGGTGTATTTATCGGTTCTTGATATTGTTTTCTTATCTACAGTGAAAACTAGCTTAGCCGATTTATCAGTGAACTCAAAATCTTTGAATCTGCTTTTTGGTTCTGCAGTAAACTCATGATCTTGGTATTTAATCAATACTTTTTTTTCACCTATTTTAATATCACCAATCTCATTTCCAATTTCATCAAGTATTTTATAATCTGATCCGATTTGTGTCTTGACAATATTACATATTGATATTTTTGTATCTTTATCAATAATAAAATAATGACTTCTTGTTGTTGCACTCTTCTCCTCAATTACATAGAGATATTTATTTGATTTTTTGTCCTTGACAAAATATCTATTTTTATCTTGTTCCAAAATCCATATGTTATTGTTGCCCTTTCCAAGGATATCGAAGCTCATTAACCTTGATAATCCACTATGATCAAAAAGGTTCTCCCAATACGACTTAAAAACGATTAAGTAATGTCAAACTTTACTTCAGGAAAAGTAGATGATAAGTAAATTATATTTTTTGATATTTTGTCATTTTTGCAGATTTTCTTTGTGAAAGCTTATTTATTTATATTGAATGATACATCATTATGAGTAGACGAAGCAATATTCACAAAATTATTCTTATCGGGGATGCTGCAGTGGGTAAAACAACCTTGAGAAAAAAATTTATGGGAGAGTCTACCGGTGGCCAATATCTGATGACTATAGGTGCTGATTTCTCTATAAAGAAATTAGATGTGGATGGAGAGTTGAATGTTCTACAAATATGGGATCTTGCTGGTCAGCGAAAATTTGGTGCAATAATAGATGGATATTTTAAGGGGACAAAGGGAATAATACTTGTTTTTTCCCTTAACAATCCCGATTCATTTGCAAATCTGAAGAATTGGATTGATGATTTTCTCAAGAGTGGTAAAAATGAAATTATGCCTATCATTATTATCGGAAACAAATCAGATCTCCCAGATAGAGCAGTGAGAAGAACACAAGTTGAAATATTTATGAGTAAACTTCGTACTCGCTTTGCTATTCCCACATTTCAGGTTAACTATTTTGAAACCAGTGGAATCACAGGGGATAATGTTCCGGAGGCATTCAATGAGTTGGCTGAGATCATGATCGAGAACAACGCGCACTTCTCATAATCGCAATATAACGTAAAAACAGAGTTTATAATGAAAAGAAGATATATATCAGATAGAATTAATATGAATTATGAGAGAATTGAAATATTATAACATTTGGTGCACTGGAAATTGATATAATTACAAGAAATGGAGAACAATACAGGAGAAAGGGTTTTGCAAGTATGGTGTGTCTTGCCCTGATGAAACATAGCATTGAAATTGGAAAGATCCCAACTTGGGATGCTGCAAATATATTATCAAGAGATTTGGCTTTGAAACTGATGTATGGAAAATACAATTACAAAGAGAAACGGGCCTATACCCGTGTAACCAGATTTATCCTGGCTGAAAATAATCTCTATGAGAAATTCGATGAGGTAATGACCACCACAATTTTTGAGATTGAGGTTGTGAAACAATATCTCCTGGAGAGATGGTCCAGGGTAGAGATAGTCTGTACCAATAATTTCTCAAAGAATATCCTTCAACTAGAGAAAAAAGATAGAGTGATGTTCATAGCATATAAATAGATTTCAATGAAATTTATTGCAGGGTTCACACCTTGGGAATAAAATGCATAAGTAATTTTTTTTTTTTATATTTTGTCATTTTTGCAGATTTTCTTTGTGAAAGCTTATTTATTTATGTTGAATGACACACCATTATGAGTAGACGAAGCAATATACACAAAATTATTCTTATCGGGGATGCTAGGGTGGGTAAAACAACCTTGAGAAAAAATTTTATGGGAGAGTCTACCGGTGGCCAATATCTGGTGACTATAGGTGCTGATTTCTCTATAAAGAAATTAGATGTGGATGGAGAGTTGCATGTTCTACAAATATGGGATCTTGCTGGTCAGCGAAAATTTGGTACAATAATAGATGGATATTTTAAGGGGACAAAGGGAATACTACTTGTTTTTTCCCTTAACGATCCCGATTCATTTGCAAATCTGAAGAATTGGATTGATGAGTTTCTCAAGAGTGGTAAAAATGAAATTATGCCTATCATTATTATCGGAAACAAATCAGATCTCCCAGATAGAACAGTGAGAAGAACACAAGTTGAAATATTTATGAGTAAACTTCGTACTCGCTTTGCTATTCCCAAATTTCAGGTTACTTATTTTGAAACCAGTGGATTAACAGGGGATAATGTTTCGGAGGCATTCAATAAGTTGGCTGAGATCATGATTGAGAACAACGCGCACTTCTCATAATCGCAATATAACGTAAAAACAGAGTTTATAATGAAAAGAAGATATATATCAGATCGAATTATTATGAATTATGAGAGAATTGAAATATTATAACATTTGGTGAACTGGAAATTGATATAATTACAAGAAATGGAGAACAATACAGGAGAAAGGGTTTTGCAAGTATGGTGTGTCTTATCCTAATGAAACATAGCATTGAAACTGGAAAGATCCCAACTTGGGATGCTGCAAATATATTATCAAGAGACTTGGCTTTGAAACTGGGATTTATCTCTCCTACTGAATACTCTACGTATTTATGTAAAAATCAATGAATTTAGAAACTTCCTAAGTGGTATCTATCTTAATTTTTGGAAACACTGGTATGATTTCTTCTTCTTCATCTTCCTCATCTTCCAATCTAACCTTACGTTGCATATACTTGTAATACAACCAGGTGATTATGATTGTCAAAATTATAACTGAATAAAATAATCCAATTAGAGCAATTATTGCCTGAAACAGTATGAAATTGGGATTAATAATCTTCAAGGTAAATAATATAACAATCACAACAATCGGGATGCTGTAATAGATTAGATTTATTTTCAGATATTTGAGATAGATTAGATTGAATTTTTTGCTAGATAATATCTCAAATTCAGTCCCTTCCAGACGGTGTACCTGATCCATGAGTCTGTTCTCGGTCATTTCATTCCTTGGCTCGAGTACCTCTCCACTGATATCATTTGCATCATTGACTATGGGTAATAAAATAAATTTAAATGCCAGTAATATCCCATTTAATGACAGAATTACATTAATCCAGGTATATCTCAATAGTGGTATTATTGTTTGGAGGGAAAGAACAGCCAAAAATCCCAGAATAATTATTATTGTAAGTCTATTCAGGATTGTCCTGTTCTTCTGATCCGTTATTACCTCCAAAAATATGATAATTACAGAAGCAAACAACCAGGTAAACAACATGGTGCCATTCTGATATATTAATCCAATTAAGAACATATTAAACGCAAAAATGATGGAGAAAATTGCATCAGCTCTCTTGAAAATTGAGAAATTCACATATTTAGCACTGCCAACCTTCCAATCTTCAAATACTATGGGATCCTCACGCATTGTCTTCACCTCTCATGGCCACTCTGATGTGTGCCTTTCTGCCTTTGAATGCAACCAGTAATTCTCTGAGCTCAAGTAATATATTTGTATTGTAAGTCTTGACAACCTTGAACCTGGAATTGGGTCCATCAATCAGATTCTGGTATAATTTGAATCTCCTTCTGTAAATTCTCTCAAGAGACGTTTCCACAATCTCCCTCCTGTAATATAACTGGTCCAGATTGTAAAAACTCTCATCTCTCACTTTTGAAAGGGCTAGAGTGCCAAAACCTGGTGTGGATAAACCAAAGAAAAATATGGCCTGCATATTACGTTTTAATGTCATCATACCCTCCTTCACATGATTGGGTTCGTTTTCTGTGTCGGATAGTATTAACAACACTGAACTGTTTAATCTTCTATCCATGATGAAATTTTTGAGATTTATATAGTTCATGGCAGTCCCCTCTGGTCTGATATTATGCAGATCCAGGGCAAGAGTTCTGAGAGCCGAGCTGGACTGTCCAAGATGGATCATTTTGGTATATTTATCCCCCTGAATTATAACAGATAAAGAGTGGTGAGAGCGCTGGATCACTGTACTTATCTCCACTGCTGCGGATAGTGCGAATTCCAGTTTGGGTCCATTCATCAAAAGCGAGGAATCGACAACCAGAATAAATCTTAACATCATGGGTTCTTCAAACTCTTTTACAATTAATTTATTGTATTTGGCTGATGCCCTCCAGTGTATGTGCCTTACTTCATCCCCAAAGTTAAAATCTCTAAGAGCAAAGAAATCATAGCCCCTTCCCTTGACAGGAACAGAGATCTCTGAAACCAGGTCCTCCAGTATCTTTTGTTTCATGGTCCATGGTAGTGCTACCCGCTGCGGTTCTGGAACCACCATTATCTCCTTGTTCAGTACTATTCTCTGCTCAAGATGAAATAATCCAGAGAAACCTGCTATCTGGATAACTACCCGGTTAATTTTTTCCTTGCCCCTCTTTGGTGCTAGCAAAAGAAAGGTAGTACCCTTTGCTTCTCTGCTGTCAATCAAGGAAACAAGAGGAGTAATTACCGGGAATAAACCATCGCTAACTTCCAGTTTAATCGAACCAGAAAAATTCCTATCACTATCGACTATAATGTGCACTGGTAGGAAGGTCTTGGCCTTTATTTCACCACTCGTTATCTCAATTCTGACTCTGATATCATAGTTATCAAGTCTCATCAGATATATGCTGAATATTATGAATATTATGGGGAATATTAATCCATGGATTAGATATAGCATGTTTTCGTAGCTTAAACCTAGTAGAAGAAAAACAAATGATACTATTAGGAGAATTAACCCCTCTCTAGTCAATACATAGAATGTGGGGTTAATATATTCTTCTTTGTCACTGAAATCAATGTCCTTACTCATAATAATCACCTCAGATATTTACATCTGTTTCCTTGATAATCGTCTCAACAATCTGTGTTACCGGTAATTGTTGAATCTCAGCCTCTGGCGTGAGAATAAATCTGTGATTAACCACATGGAACAATAATTGTTTCACATCATCGGGCTCCACGTAAGTACGTCCTGCCATAGCAGCCCTTGCTCGGCCCATCATCATCAGAGCCAGACTTGCTCTTGGAGATCCTCCAAGACTTAATGACGGAATAAATCTGGTCCTCACAATCAACCTGGCGATATAATCTAGTACACCATCTGAAATTTGTACCTTCTCAATTAAATCTTGCATCTGCTCGATTTCTTTCTTGGTTATTGCCTGACTCACATCAGGAATTAATTTTTCTCTCTTGGATTGCAATATTTTCATCTCATCTTTGTATCCCGGGAGATTCATATTAATCCTGATCATAAATCGATCAAGTTGTGCTTCTGGTAGCTGGTACACCCCTCTCTGTTCAACGGGATTCTGTGTTGCCATTACAAAGAATGGCTTTGGTAACTCCATTGAAACCCCTTCCACTGAGACCTGCTTCTCCTGCATGGCTTCAAGCATGGCTGCCTGGGTCTTTGGTGGAGCACGGTTAATCTCATCACACAGGATAATATTATTGAAAACAGGTCCCTCAATGAACTTGAACTCCTGTTTTTTAGCATCAAATATGCTTGATCCTGTGATATCTGATGGCATTAGATCTGGAGTAAATTGTATTCTCCCAAAATCCAATCCAATTACCTCGGCAATTGTTGATGCCAGGTAACTCTTTGCTATCCCAGGAACCCCCTCAAGAAGGACGTGTCCACGGGATAGGATAGTAGTCAATATTAGATCAATATTCTCTTCGTTTCCAATTATTCGTTTAGAAATTTCAGATTTTATGTTCTCAATATGATTTTTAACTAGTGTTGTGTCTAATTTGCTCATAGGATCTTTCCTCCTAGTATGTTATCTTTTGCTTTTTCAGCAATTTCGATCTCCTCATTTACTCGTAAAATAAGTCTCCAGCAGTGATCTGGTTGGATGATAAATTCCTCCATTGCTTTCAAATCCTCAATTGATTGGGCTGGAATATCCAGAGCTTCCTCTCGGATATAATTTTGTAATTCAAGTGCTATAAGTTTAAAGAAATGTTTACCCCTTCTCTGCATACTCAATTGCATATCAACCAGGAATTTCTCTTCTTTGCTCATGACTACCGCTGTAACATTTTCTAAATGCAATGACTCCAATCTCTCTCCCAATCGACGCCCAATTTTATTTGAGAATAGTACCTGATTAATATTTGAAAAAAGACCTCCATAGGTTCCCAGACCTATGGGTAGTACAACTGTGAAGATTATAAGAAGTATGTTGATGATATTTGAGGTGAATACCTTATTGACAATATTTTCAATACCTATCTTGTTCACAGGTGCATAATTATAATGAGTTTCCTCAAATATTATCTGATTTGCTTGGGGATTCATTTTGGTGATAATATTATGGAATAAATTCAGGTTTTCCGGTACCATGTCGGTGTAGATATTGGAAAACATCCAATTATCTGCCATTATGGATACTTGACTATCTTCCAATACTTTTGAACTGAGATGTGCATATCCAATTGTATAGCTGTATTCCTTACAATTCATATTATTCCGGATACATTGATCAGTTTCAGCTGAATTATCGGTTTTTATCACATCTGTGTAGAGCGAATATTCACTGTAATGCTCGACTGAAACTGGAACAACAGCATAGTATTCCTTTCCATCAGGACCGTATACCAGGGGCATACCCGAATCATTGAAATTATTCACATCATCAAAAATTTTACCCTCATATTCATTGTAATAG
Organism: Candidatus Heimdallarchaeota archaeon; assembly: GCA_030668165.1. Lineage (GTDB taxonomy): Archaea > Asgardarchaeota > Heimdallarchaeia > Heimdallarchaeales > Kariarchaeaceae > JAJRQD01. The sequence goes on along the minus strand of DAOUUM010000131.1, from coordinate 538 downwards.
TAATTGTAGTAATTCGCCAACTCGATAGTATATTCGCTTGTTCCCACAATTAATATGCCTCCACCCCGATCTATCCAGTTATCTAGTAATTCAATATCATCTGACTTGTACTTATTTTCCGGTGCGATGATTACTAGTATATTGTCTCTGGCAAGTATTGATCCGAGATCATTTAGACTACTAGTTAATCTCTCAACCTGGTAATCTGAACTCAGACTACTTGCCAGATTTGAGTGTCCATAATCCTCCAGATTATTGATTGATCTGTAAGGAGAATAAGCAGGAATATATTCCAGGAAAAATGGGAGCAGAAATAACATGATAATTAGTGAAATTACTATTATGGAATGTTTGATTTTGGAAAATTTGTTAATCTTATCCAAATTGATAACCAGATTAGTCAATATTATCCCTCCTGGGTTTTGTTGGATCATTATCATAGGGAATCCTTATTTGACCCACAGATCCCAACTCTGCCTTGAATTCCTCCTCCATTGTTGTTTTAATAGCTGAACCCACATCCTTGATGAATAAATTA
>DAOUUM010000253.1 GCA_030668165.1 Candidatus Heimdallarchaeota archaeon | reverse complement strand
TTTTTGAATCTAAAAAAATACATAAAATATAATTGATGTGTGGTACCTAATTTTTTTCAAATTTTGGATTTTGAACCAGCTTAATTTAATTTTTCAAATCTATCTTGGAAACTCAAGAAATTATTTAGAAATTTTAATTTGATATAATATTTTATGACATCAATTTATCTGATGCTCTCTTGATAAATTCAGCTAGATCGATTGGGAATGGGAATAGAATAGTACTATTCTTCTCAGCACTGATCTCTTGCATGGTCTGGAATAACCTGAGTTGAAGGGTACCTGGGTTTGCAGCCATTGCCTCACCAGCTTGTGCCAATTTCTCAGATGCTTCAAGTTCTCCCATTGCCAGAATTACACGAGCACGTCTCTCACGCTCAGCTTCAGCTTGCCTTGCCATGGCACGTTTGAGATTTTGTGGGAGTTCAACATCTTTTAGCTCTACTTGAGTAACCTTAATTCCCCATGCGTCTGTAGACTCATCAATAATAAGCTTGAGTTCAGCGTTGATCTTGTCTCGATCTATGAGGATCTCATCCATCTCATGTTTTCCTATTACTGCACGGATAGTTGTCTGTGCAATCTGAAATGTTGCCAATTTATAGTTCTCAACATTCAGAATGGCTGTTTCTGGAAATTCCACTCTGTAATAAGCCACTGCGTTAATGTTCAGCGGAACATTATCTCTACTTATTATTTCCTGTGGTGGCACATCTGCTACCTGGATACGAAGTGTTACTCTAACAATGTTTTCAATCATTGGCAATATAAGATTGAATCCCGGATTGAGAATTCCACTATATTTACCAAGTTGGAACAAAAGTCCACGATCATACTCTATAATAATTTTTATCGAAAGCGAGAGATAAAACGCTGTGAGCAAAAGTGCGACTATAATTGCTACTTCCCAATTAAATCCGAAGATTAACACCAATGCAGGGATCCCGATTGCGGAAATTGCTAATCCTACTATTCCTAATACTGTCATTTTTTTAATTCACCTAACTATTTTTCAAATATACATTCCATTATAAATATAATCACAAAATTATATGAATAATGTAATATGTAATCTGAATTATTTTACGTAATTATTACGTAATTCATAAAAATTTAAACGATTTTGCTTTAAAATATTATGATATGCGATATAGGATATAAGGTATAAGATATTCAATTGTTAATCAAAATTTTTTAGTAATTGGTAAATTAGGGAGAATTAAAGAGGTTTTGTGGCATCGAAAATACCTATCATATTGTGATTAATACCCCTCCCAGACCCAAGAAAAGACCAAAAGTATATCGCTGGGCAACTGTTAATCCCTCACAGGATGATGAGGCAATAGTTGCTGAGCTTGTAAGAAGAGATGATAATAAACCAAAAACTCCCCTTTCTGGTCAGCTTCGTGTGGTATTGAAATTCTATGTCAAGCCACCCAAGGCAACGCCAAAGTGGAAAATACCTTACATGGATAAGGAATATATCCGTCCGAATAAGAGTCCAGATCTTGATAATTTTACCAAATTGGCACTTGATGCTTTGAATGGTATACTATGGGAGGATGATAGATATATAGTTGAGATCCATGCATCTAAATTCTATACCTCCAAAAATCCACGCACCGAGATTATTTTGGATCAATTACCTGATTTCTCATCAAAGAAAGAGGTGGAGAAGGCAATTGATGATTATAAAAATTCCATAAAAATTGATGAGTTTTTTGAAATCGAAGAATGAAAGCCAAAGGATTATGGAATCACAAAATATTGATAGAAAAAATATGATCCCACAGATAACTTAATTGAAAGGTGTGCTAATGCAAATAGAGATGGATAAAAGAAAATTAGGAAAAACAGATATTGAAGTCAGTCCCATAGGCATCGGTGTCATGCAATTCTCAGGTGGAAAGGGCTTGATGGGTAAATTATTCCCAAGGATTGAGCAGGATAATAAGAATGAAATAATCAAGGCAGCGATTAGTGGTGGTGTAAACTTCTTCGATACCGCACAGATATACGGAAATGGTATGTCTGAGCGATCACTCTCCGATGCACTGAAATCACTTGATATAAAGGATGAGGATGTGATTATTGGAACCAAGTGGATGCCAATTCTAAAAACTGCCAAGAACATACCAAAGACCATTGGAGATCGATTACACTACCTGGATGGATATACCATTGATCTCTTCATGGTGCACATGCCAATAAGTTTCTCACCGATTAGAAAGCAGATGAATGAGATGGCAAAATTGGTACAAAGCAACAAGATAAGATCTGTTGGTGTAAGTAATTTTAGTGCCAATCAGATGCAAAAAGCACATGATGCACTTGAGGAGCATGGGATTCCTCTGGCTGTCAATCAGGTTAACTACAGCCTATTACATAGAAAAATTGAAACTAATGGAGTTCTGGAGAAGGCAAAAGAGTTAGGTGTGACCATTGTTGCCTATACTCCGCTGGGTTCGGGTCTCCTAACGGGAAATTATCATAATGATCCGAGTTTACTTGAGAAAAAAGGAAGAATGCAGAAGAGACGAATTATGAGGAAATTCGAGAGTAGTAGGTCATTAGTGGATGAAATGACCCAAATTGCAGATAATCATGGAGTTACCACTGGACAGGTAGCTTTGAACTGGTTGATCACTTTCAGTGGAGATACTGTGATAACAATTCCTGGTGCATCCAAGGTGAAGCATAGTACTGAGAGTGCAGGTGCAATGAGTTTTGAACTAGATGCTGATGAACTAAACAAAATTGATGAACTCTCTTCTCAGTTCAAGTAAATAATCTCAAGTTCCACATCTGTTTAAGATAGACATTAACTATGAATCTTTGTATCAGTCTACCTTGCAAGATCATCAAGGAACCCAAAACGTATATATTTGGATCCTGATGACTGATATTGATTTGCATATACTTGATCATAATTTGTATGACAGGGCTTCATTACTACTATTCCAAAAATATCTCCTGCAAATTGGATTTATAGAATTTTAAATAAGACTCAACTTAATCTTCCTAAGGTTTGAGTATAAGAAAAAGAGCACCCACGGGGATTTGCACCCCGGTACGCGGCTAGTCGCGAAACATAATAGTTTCTTTGCAGGCCGCTGCATAGCTTCTCTGCCATGGATGCCTGAGAGTGGGATATATTACAATTTCACGGGGTTTCAATAAAAATTACCCAAATTCGAGAATGGTGATAATTGCAATTTCATGATAATTTCATTACATTTTAAAGAGTCGTTTGTGTCAATAACTTCTTGCAAAATACCCAATTATATTTTCAAATATCAAATGAACTTGATTTAAATTACATGACTTTCCAGTTTTTCAGTTGCGAATATAGATTCAAAACATGTATTGGTAACTGTCTTGCCAACACCTGAAATAGTCCTTACCTGATCGAGAACAAGTTTACCCACATCTTGGATAGTCCTGGTTCGAACTTTTGCGATTATATCATAATCACCTGATGTTAGGTGTACTTCATATACACCTTCAATTTCCCCTATTCGCTTGGCCACATCTCTAGCATGTAATCCATTCTCAATATTAACCAACTGGATTAATATGAATGCAGTTACATGAAGATCAAGTTGTTCGTAATCAATAGTAACGGTCCAACGTTTGATGACATCTCTACTTTCAAGTCGTTTTACTCGATTATAGATTGTGGATGGGCTTTCTTCTAGGGATTTTGCTAATTGTCGAACACTTCGTCGAGAATCCTTTTTTAGCTCTTTCAATAATTTTAGATCTAACTGATCCGGAAACATAATCTTGCACAACCATACAACAAATTTCAGATTTCTTGAAATTCTTTGAGTTATCGGTAGTATTTTGCCGATAGTTATTAAATATCTCCTATGATGTTGATAATTTATATAAATTTGAGCATTAATTATGCAAAAATCTTTATAAAATGGTTAGACGCAACAATTTAGTCATAAGTAAAACCCTAATGACAGGTTAATTTCCGGTTTCTTGAGCTTAAGCTGAATTCCAATTAGTATTTAATAGATTATTGTCGCTTGTTATATATCAAATCCCTGAAGTAATTCTTCCAGTCTTATTGCCAATCCTGCAAGTTGATTGCTTGATTCTGCAATTTCTGAGAGCAGGTTTGCCTGTTCTGAGGTTGATATATCTGCTTCTCTGCTTATACTTGTAGTATTTTCGGAAACATCCTTGATTATATCCACCTCTGACAATATTTCTTCCACATCCTTTTTGATATTAAAATTAATATTATCAATAATTCTGCCTATCTTATTGGCTGAACCCTTGGTCTCATTGGATAACTCTCTTACCTCTGAAGCCACAATTCCAAAACCTTTACCATATTTGCCGGCTTTTGCAGATTCAATAGATGCATTCAATCCCAGCAGATTGGTCCTTTGTGCAACTTTAAGCACGAAATATGCGGTTTCATTTATCTCGACCGAGGCCTCATTTACAATGTTGAGATGTTCATTTAATCGATTTAGCACATTGGATAGCAAGCTGTTCTGCTTACTTGCACCTGTGGCGATGGTGTTCATAGTATCTGAAACCGAAGATATTGATGCTGATGCTTCTTCTGAACCTGCAGCTAGCATCTCAGAGATACCTGATAATCTATGACTGGTTGATAGTATTTCAATGAGTATATTCTTGAGATTGGTTATCATCTCATCAAAACTCTGGGTAATCTGATCAAGCTCATCTGAACCATACTTCTTCTTGCTCTCCTGTGCAAGCTCACCGATTTTACCCCTAGATAGTTTCTTCTGTTTCTTATCCAATCTTCCCAATTTGGATCTTAGACTAAATACAGTGGGAAATAGGGTCAAAACTACAAATACCACAATAATTAAGCTGGTGTAGTTAGTAAATATTGTAAACCGATCCTCTATGGAATTTTGAAGATCCGAAAATATAAAGTTAAAGGCCTTCGCTTCTTCATCAAGCTTAAATCTGGCCAGGTCGATTTTGATAGATATCATGTCAAAAACTCCTTCCAAATTGTTTTTGATATCAACAAGATTGAGATGATTGCTGAGCATACCATTATTATTGGAAAAGTATTCATC
>DAOUUM010000475.1 GCA_030668165.1 Candidatus Heimdallarchaeota archaeon | reverse complement strand
GAGACACTATTCTATAATGAAATAACAATTAAAAATAACGCTTCAAAGTCAGCAATGAGAAAAAATAACAAAACCAATACTTAAAAGGGAAAACATGATATATAATTTATGCAGGAATTAAAGAAACAACAAGATCAGAAGCTCTTTCAAGAAAAATCAAAATTTCCTAGGTTCAAATCCAATGTTGGTCCTGCAGATTTATTCGACTATAATTACCCTACCAATAAATTTGGTTTCAAGCTTGTGGGTCCATTCTTTAATACTTATATGAAAGGATTCAGGGTAACTATCGAGGGTAGGGAAAATATTCCTAAGAATAGTAATATTATTCTCATGCCAAATCATATTTCTCATTCAGATTCGGCTTTTGTAGCCCCACCATTATACAAATTTGGTCCTTTCCATTTTATTGCAGATGAAAAATTATTCAAGAGCAAACCCTTCAGAAAACTGGCAAAACTGATGAATGTATTTCCGGTCAGGAAAAAAGCAAAATCAATGTTTGTGGTTGAGCATGCGATCAATAAGGCAAAACAAGGGGACAATATCTTATGGTATCCTGAGGGACAGAGACATAAAAATCCCTCTGAGAACAAATGTAATCCTGGAAAACTAGGATCAGGCATGATTGCCCATGCTGTGGATACACCAATAATCCCGGTATTCATAGCAGGTTCTGAATTTGCAATGCCGATAGGGAGAAGACCTCAAATGGGATTTGGGATGGGATTCAGATATATTGATGTGCTTGTAAGATACGGTAAACCTGTCCCACTGGATGATCTACGTGAATTACCTGCTTCCAAAGAAACTTCCCAGAAAGTGGTTGATAGAATCATAGAACATATTGAGGCCTTGAGAAATACAAATGGATATATTGATCAGACTCACAAAATAAAATAAAACTCTTATGCACTCTTGTCTTTCAAATATTAATCGTTGGGTTAAACTATCTAGAATACTTTTTAATTGTAAAAGGTTTTGTAGTTACAAGGTGTAATTATGCTCGCACAGATAAATAAATGGATTAAAACCATACCCGAATCTCAAATTATCAATAAAGGAATAATTATGGATTTATTCAACAAATTTTCTATTGAGAACCAGTGTTACATCTCTAAAACCTCAGGAAGCTTAATTTTCCAGTTCAGAGGTATAGAAATTAATGATATCTCAAAAGATCAGATTGCCAAGGATATGAATGGGTATAGTACCGGAGACCATATTACAATAAAGGATCGTGAATTCACCGTATTATATGCCTTCAAAGACAAGGGCGGAAATATTGATGATGTGATAATCACCGATAAGAAGGATATTGATTTTAATTTGGAGGAGATGGGGACAATGATTGATAACATTATTAGTTTGTATAATCAGAATGCTCTGCTATCGAATTCATTAAAACTCATGTACAGCGAATTCCCCCAGGATAAGGATCTATTAACACTGAAATTACCCGAAAATTATGTCAGGGCAGCGGTTCCAGCTGTCGCCTACTCAGTAGTTCACGAGATGACCGGACCCATTATGATCAGATCCATCCCCTCAGAATTCAACTCCATGGAAAATTTGTTGTTTGTTGTTAATATATTCTCAACGATTAATTCCGAGATGATCAAAAGTATTGGACAGGTTTTTACTAGTCAGACCCTATCGGAACCAGAATATTCTGAAGCGACTAATGTACTATTCACACTGCACAATCCAAACGCTCGGGGTGAGGTCGAACTCCATGCTATATCTATTGTTATTTCGCAAGACTTTATTAATATTAGCAATTCGGTTCTAATTAACATTAAAGGAATTCTCTTTTCTGCGGTGGAGAAAGTTCGACAGACGACCAATGAAATGGACTGGAACTTATTTGAAACCGATCCTGAGGATATCCCCAAGGCAGTCATTATTAAGATTGATGAAATAATTTCTTCAATCCAAAAGCAGATTGCGGGATTGTTCTCAACTAATATTCCTGCAGAGGATCTAGAGAATTGGTGATTACTATGTATTATTGCAATAAATGTGGAGCTATTTTTTTCGTAAATAGACCAGAAAATCTAGAAAAAGAGACAGGTCCATCATTCACATCAGTTTGTGAAGCCTGTAAGGAGGAGGCGACCTTCAGAAGACTTGTTCCTGAAGATTTTGGAGCTGCGAATGTCAAAGAACTGGATACTAGTGTCAAATATCTAAAGGGAGTTATTAGAGAGATGCAATCAAGCTTACCTGAGGTACAAGATAGTAATGAAATTGAAGATAAATCAGAAGAGTAAGATAAACTGACATCATAGCCGAAACAAATCGATCCCCACAATTACAATGCTTTTTAACCATATAAAAATTATAGAAATCAACAGATGAAGAGGAATTTCGCACTTTTTGGAATTATATTTGGATTATTATTGCTTAACAGCTTTACTGCAACTGTTGCATATGATACCACAGATGTAATTATTGAACCAATTAATTTGATTAGAACCACAAATCTTGCCCCCTTCACAGATAATCTTGAATGGGGTATCAGGGCAATTAATGCAAGCTCTGCGTGGGAAATCACTACTGGTAGTTCGGAAATTGTTGTTGCAGTTATTGACACAGGTATTGACT
>DAOUUM010000359.1 GCA_030668165.1 Candidatus Heimdallarchaeota archaeon | reverse complement strand
CTTAATTTCTAAAATTAGTTTGCTTTTTATCTAGAAGATAAATTAATGATTTAATTTTATTGTTAGAGACTTGGTTTCGTTAAATTTCAAATTATTGATTGTAAATGCACTTTAAAAAATAAATTGCATGACCTAAGTTACTTACTATTAAATTCAATTATTCCCTTTTTTGACATCAAGGTGCCATCCTTGAAAACATAATCAATATTTAATTTATCTTGGAGTACAGTAATATCATTCAAGACTTCTTTGTTGGTAACGACAACATCTGCAGCCTTTCCCACATCCAGTGAACCCAAAATACTATCACGTTTTATTGCCCTTGCTGAAACAATTGTTGCTGATTGCAATACCTGAATATTGCTCATTCCCATATTTTGTACCAGCAGTTGCATCTCTTTTGCAGTATGAGTGTGTTCACCTGCAACAGGAGCATCAGTACCAATTGCAATCGGCACTCCCTTCTCAAATGCAACTAACTGTCTCTCGATCATCAGACCAGCAATCTCGTTTGCCTTCTTGACCACTTCGGGAGGAAGCATTTTTCGCATCTGTTCAGGTATGGATTTGATAAATCCACCAGCAGATTGCGTTGGTACCAGATAAGTGCCCATTTTGAGCATGAGATCCACTGACTCCTCAGATATCAAAGTCCCATGTTCTACAGTTCTAATTCCATTTCGGATGGCATTATTGATGCCTGTATCTCCATGAGCATGGGCTGCCACATGCATTCCAAATTTCTCAGCCTCTCTGACCATTGCCTGCAGTTCATCATCATTGAATAGTGATTGATCAACAGCTGAGCCCTGACCATGTAAAACCCCTCCAGTTGTCATTGTCTTAATAAAATCACTACCTTCCCTCCTTCGATCCCGGACCGCATGAATTATCCCATCAACACCGGAATAAGTCTCCTCTGTTTTATCTGCATTTAAGTAATGATCAGGTCCGAACGCCTCCTGATTACCAAATTGGGCAATTGGAAGCTGGGACGCAAGTAATCTTGGTCCATAAAACATCTGACGATCCAGGACATTTCTGAGGGAAGAGTGCATATTTTTACCAAATGCTCCACAATCTCTGATAGTTGTCACTCCAGATTTGATGTATTCCTGAGAATTCTTCAATGCCTTGTATCCATACATTGAGGTTTTATTCCTCATAATCATTGCTTCCATGTTCATTATATCAGCAAAATCCCCATCGAGATGGATATGAAGATCCATCAGACCAGGAAGGAGTAATTTACCTTGGAGATCATAAATATTATCATTTTCTTCCTTCTCGAAGGATGAATTATCTCCTCTCCAAACTATCTCTCTATCCTTGATAACCAATGTCTCACCGGATATAACAGTTCCATTTATTGAATCAAATAGATCTGCATTTTCAAGTACAATTCTCGGCATAATTCTTCTCGCTATCCAATATATATTAATTTATACGAGGGAGCTATACTGTAATCAGCAGATAGCGAAATATATAATAAAATCTGGCATAGGTCGTCATTATTTGTTCAATTCCAAGTTCATCAATTACTGATTACTATCTTCAGTAGTTTTTATAATATTCACCTTAATACCTGGTGTTTATCGACTTCAGCTATCCAGATTTTTAATCTAGGATGTAAGAGATATTTGAAGTGGTAAATATTCATCCTCAAAATTTCACTAAATATCATCAACTCCATAATTATTTATTAATCGGTGTGACGTTCACTTATCCGTCACCCAGATTGGAAAGCTAATTATTTAGACTTTCAATCATCATGCAGATTCTGTCATGATCGAAGACTAGTGTCTTATACAATAATTGAATTCATTATAGAAGGAAATTGAACAATTTGCTAGATATTTCGTGTCAATAATAATTTATTCCTCTTTGTATAAAGTCAGTATATCAAACTCATAGGCAAGCATAATCACTCTGGCTGCAACATTCTTGGAAATATCCTTGGAATCGTATAATTCTTGGATCTCTTTTATACTGGTCACACCATTGTCAGTTTCCAACTCTTCCAGCAACCTTATACTCTGTTTCAAAGTTCTACTTATAGATCCCTGTTTATTTGTTCTGTTGAGATTGGATGTGTTCAATTTCAATTTGTAGAGCAAGGGTATCTTTAATGATGCTTCGTTCAGTATTGGATGTACCATCTCCTGTGTGAGCTTTCTTACACCTCTGCTGGTATTGGTAAATCTTTCTTTGTGTTTGGTTTCTACTAATTTCTGGGCTTTTTGTACTTGAGCTAGCATTGTTAGTGGTAATTTCATTTTGGAAATAACGATAAAATTAGAGTATTTACCCTTGTGCACAGTCAAGGATATATCATCTCTCTCCATGATCTCAAAGCCGAACAGATCTACATCACCAAGCTCATTCAAGAATGATGAAAATGCAGTAACCATTCCCCCAACAATATTTGTATTGATTACGTCCTTGAAAATATTCTCCTCATATATGGATAGTTTGGAGGTCGTTTGGATAATAATAGCCAAAATCGATTGCAAGGTGTTTAATTCATCATGAGCCTGTCGTACACTCTCACTGATTAACCTCATTTTCTCTTTTTTATCTTTATTCACCCGAAATGCAAGTATAATACTGATTATTGCAAGTACTAAACCTCCAATTATAAACAATAAATAACCTTCTATCGCGGTAATTAATTGTTCTAGTGCGGAGGGAGTTCCTTCCCGGATTGATGGTAGTGCTGATCCTTCCAATACTGTTTCTGATGGATTATTTCCTGTGTCTTCACTTACATTAGCAGTAATTGATAATATCTCCGCCATCCCGGTTGTTTCTGAAGCAGATAGTGAAATCAGAGCAACACCATTTTCATCAGTAAACTCAGTCTTAGTGATCAGGGATTGTGTACCGTCCTCATAAAGAACATTGATTCTGAAGGTGATCTCAACACCTGAGACTGGTCCAGTATTTGGTATTAATTCTGATAGACCAAGACTGGAATTTGTAGCATTGTTACTGTAGTAAACTATCGCAGATATGTAAAAATCCTCTCCCTGAACCAATTCTGCGGGGGTATCTAGTTGAATATCATAATCGTGGGGGATAATCTCCACATATAATGTGATTTGTTGGGTGAAATAACCATCCTTTGTGAAAGTGATTTCCCAGTAATATGATCCTGGAGCATACGATGTATAATTGAGTAAGAAAGTGAAATCCCCGTCAATTGAGGTATTGAAATAAGTGCTACTCAATCTATATTGGAGATAAAAGGACACAGTAATCTCTCCTCCTTCAATTCCAAAACCATCTAGGGTTGTCCAGTTGCCACTTATATCATCATAATCACCCTCATGTACTATTGTTTCAATTTCAATAACTGGTTGATTGGTATCTGTTATATTAGGATCTCTTACCCGAATTTCTACTGAATGGTAAACCTCATTTTGGGAACTATCGAATACAGAAATCGAAAAAGTGTAATTACTCACATCATAACCATCGATATTGAGATAGATTGTGTTTTCGTTATTCCATGTTAAACTCACCAGAACCTTACCATCAAGATATATGATGTATGATCCTGGATGCAGATCTCCTACCTGCCATTCTAGTGAATTATTTGTGGATCCTAATTCATAGATAAAACCAATTGGTGTAGAGATGAACGTGGGTGGAGTGATATCCTGTACATTGATAATTATTGAAT
>DAOUUM010000050.1 GCA_030668165.1 Candidatus Heimdallarchaeota archaeon | reverse complement strand
GTGGTCCCCTATGTCATAACCATTGGTATTATGGCTCATTATACTTGGCATGGCCTGAGCTATCCTGGCAGATCAAAATTATTTCAATTAATGTTGATAATTGGTTCATTCATCTTTGTATTCTCTGATGCTCTCATTGGAAACAATGTCTATGGTGTGGATAAGGTGAATGAGAGCCTATTTCATCTGATTGATATCACCTATATAATCAATATATTCTTCTTATCCCAAGCAGTTTTGTTTTTGAACAGAGAATAGTGATGTTTATTTGAACTGGAATTCTGCAATCTCCCCTCCCACAATATGATATCGTAATGGAATTCTCTCATCTTCAGGAATTCCATCTTCATCCATCTCTTTTTTAATTTTCTCTGAAAGTTTTTCAAAAGAAACAGAAAACTCGGTCATGATTCTCATAACTTCAAATAGATGTCGAGATTTTGATACTTTTAGAGTTAAGTCATAATTAGATATTGAGCCAAAGGGATATTTATCATTAACCGGCTTTTTTCCATCTTTTAACGATTGATAAGCATGCTCAAGATTATTTAGCATTAAATTTTCGAGAAAGTGATTATATCTTAATCTCTGACTTTCATGTACTCTCATCTCCTTGATTGTCGGATTATCCATCAGAATACCAATCAAAAATTGGTTGATTTTATCATCAGATTGATTAATTATTTCATCCAGTTTTGGTAACATCTTTGATTCCAGTGCCTCTGATGGTGCATCCCCAAATACCCTTGATGCTTCTGCAGTCAGAGAATAATAAATTCCTCGCCTGCTCTGGGTCATCTTACTATCGATCTCCAACATTGGGGGTCCCTGTTTTTCATCAAGTAACCACTGAATATGATGATGTATTGTTGCATTGTTCTTTGAGAGTAGTTTTCCTATTCGTTTGATATTAGCAGATCCAAAATTGGAAATTGCCATTATTATGGCAAAACGAGTTTCAACTGTATACACTGCATCAATTCTACCTTTTAATTCAGTTGTGAGAAATTTTTTGTACTTGTCATAATGCTCATCGTTTTCACTCATTGTTTATCACTACTATATGGTCTCTATTCTCTTTTTCGCGTGAATCTTTTTAAAATTTGATCATCAAATATATTTGATTGCCAAATATTTATATATATTTGATCATCATATTAATTTGATCATCAAATATACGTGATCGAGTGTGAAGAAATGCTCTTAGAATTAACAAAACACAAATTAGATGAAGAATTGACGATTAGATCTATAAATATCAAAAAGGATTTTGAAAAATTAATCCCATTTTATGACACTATATTCGAGAAAGAATTATCAAGTAAAGGCACTTCAATTAGGACCTTACTTGAAAAAATGAGGTCTATGGCTTCAATATTCTCTTTCTTAGGATTATTCAATAAAAACTTGAAGCACTTGTCTGATGGCTTCATCATTGAAGATGGAGATAATATTGCTGCCACTATAATGGTTGGATATACCTTCAACTTTTGGGAAATCTCTATGGTAGCAACCAATCCAGAGTACAGAAGACGAGGTTTGGCCAGGAAACTAGTTAACCTTGCAATTGAACATGCCCGAAAAAATGGTGCTGAGATGTGTGTATTGGAGGTACTGGATGAGAATACTCCAGCCTATGATCTCTACAAGGATGTGGGTTTCGTTCATTTTGATACTTCACACAAATTAATTATGGATCCAATTATTGAATTAAAAGAGGAGGAGGAGCTACCTGAAGGATATATCTTGAAAAATATGGTTCGTGACAAAAGAACAAACCAAGATAGATTAGAATTGGACATCAGAAGTACTTCACAACCCTCACAGGAATTCCTTCCAATTGATAGAAAAGTCTACTTCAAACCATTTCTTGTAAAATTGATCAGACCATTGGCAATGAAAATGATGGGCTTAAATATTAAACACTGGCTGGTGTACGAAGATGAATTACTGGTGGCCAGCGTGTTTCTTAATTTGACCAATTCTGAAAAAGAGGTTCACAATCTTGAAATCCTGGCTGATCCTGAGCACGAGAATCAAATCCTGTTGCCCCTTTTGAATAAAGTGAGTAATTATGTAGCTAAAAATGATACTTTTGGTGTTAAGATCGCTTCAGAGATAAAAAGTCCATCAAAATATGCAAGGAAAGTATACAAAGATTTTGGTTTTGAATTCTATGAAACTGATCACATTCTTGGTCTCAAGTTAATATAACAAAGTATGAATTATTCCTTTATAAAGAACCTTAAATAAATTGAATCACTAATTAGATTATGATAATCACAAAATCAACCAAGGTATCAAAAATACTGACTGAATATGGGGATATTGCCGATGTAATGGAGGCATTTGGTGTAAAGAGAGTTGCTAAATATTCATTCAGAAGTTTTATCACCAAATTACTCACAGTTGAAAGAGCAGCCAAAATTCATAAAGTTCCCCTTGATGAGTTTTTGAACACACTAAACACTGCGATTTCACAAAAAGTTCAATCAGAAGCCTGATCCTACAATAAATCATCCAATAATAATTATTTAAATGAGTACCATAAATAATCCTAATGTATTATCTCTATAAATCCAATGCAGTGCATAAGGAATTACCAGTAATCGAGGCAGGTCTTATTGTTGGTGAGTTTGATCTAGGCACCAAGGAGATCTTTCCCAATGAATCGATCTCTCTCTCTTTTGTCTGCTCTAACACCGGTCAATGCTGTTCTGTCCTTCAGATTCCCATATCTGATAAGGATATACTAAAAATTGAGGCGCAGGACTATACACTTGATCAGATTGTTGGTATCCAATCTCCTGTTCTTAAATTACCAAAATATGAAATTTCTGGAATTGAGAAGTATTACTGGTTGAAAAAAAAAGCATTTAGCAAAACCTGTAGATTTCTGAGTGATGATAATCGTTGTGAGATATATGAGTTCAGACCACTTGGCTGCAGAATATTTCCCTTCTCAATAAAACATCTAACTAGCGAAAGGGTTCAGATCAGGATCCATCCAACCAATATTTGTAAATCGGTAAAATACTCCGAAGAACCACAAAATGAAGAAATTCTCGGGTATGTTTTAGATACCTATTCCAAAGACTTGGAAGAGAAAGTAGCCTATTTTAGCAAATTTGGGGATGAGATCTAACTATTTAGTATTGAAAACAGTAAATCAAAATTTTATAAATCCACTGCATTTTTTCAACATTCTGATTCTCTCATTATTCATTTAAAATTTGGTACTAGGGAAATTTAAATCCACCTTCTAACACTTCTTTTGAATTCTCGATATTCATTATCAAACTTGTCTTCCAGTTTTTTCTCCTCCCAAGGAATGAACCATAAATGGAATACTAAAAATAATAAAAATGATGAGATAAATGCAAGTAAATAGCTGAATAAAACAAATAATCCAAATATTAACACAATAGTTGATAGGTAAATAGGGTTTCTGCTATATCTAAAAGGACCTTTTATCACTAAATTAGAGGGAGTCTTGAAAGGTTCTCTATTTTTCAATCCAATCTTGCCGATTACCAATAATGTATAGTTTGCCCATCCATTAAGCATTAACGCAAGCAAAGTCAGTGATATTCCTATATAAAAATTTGGACCGGAAAACGAGAATTGAATCCCTAAATTATCTTTTGACGAGACATATTTAATTAATTCAACTAATCCTAGGCTCAACAATGTTGAAATTAATAATAAGAGCATCCCAATTAAGAAATATTTCACGATTGATTTTTTTGTAACCATCTAATACATCAATCCTCTTAAATCAATATTTGAGTTTCTATTTCTAAATAGGGATATGCTGATTATATTATTCTGCTGAATATAACAATTAATTTCATGTTCACGAAAAGCGTACAGAAAGACATAATATCTCATATTATGAATGAATTGCATAAATTTCTCATATTATTTGTCCATATAATAATCGAGGTAGAATGTGGATTTATATGAATAATATTTCATATCTAGTTGTTGTGATTAAATTATGGAAATAAATAAAGTTTGCATCATAGGAGCAGGTCTAATGGGTTCTGGCATCGCATATGTCATTGCCAACGCAGGACCTCAGGTAATATTGGTCGATATCAAGGAAGAATATGTAAAAGCTGGCATGAATCGAATAAAGGGTGATGTCAAAGAGGGCATAAGTCGTGGAAAGATGAGCCCTGCTGAGGGAATGAAACTGGTAGGTAAATTCAGTACTTCAATTGATCTAGCTGAAGCCTGTAAAGATGCTGATCTTGTTATTGAGGCAGTGTATGAGAGCATGGACGTTAAGAAACAAGTCTTCACTACTTTATCGGAGAATGCAAAGAACGATGCTATCCTTGCCACTAACACCTCCACACTCAGCATAGGAAAAATTTCCGAGGTAGTAAATAATCCAGGTAGAGTGATTGGTATGCATTTCTTCAGCCCTGTAAGTGCTATGAAACTGGTAGAGGTAATCTCAGGTACAAATACCTCAGCTGACGTTAAGGAAAGTTTGATGGAATTCTCAAAGAAAATTGGAAAGGTTCCCATCGCAGCAAAGGATTCTCCCGGGTTCTTGGTTAATAGACTTCTTCTACCAATGTTAAATGAAGCTATGAAAGCCAATATTGGTGGAGAGGGATCGATGCAACAGATTGATGATGTGGCAGCAGGTAAACATAATTTCCCAGCTGGACCATTTTTACTCAGTGATAATGTCGGACTGGATGTTGCATACCATGCAATGAAAACACTTGAGGATGCTTTTGGAGAATGTTATAAACCCGCAGCTACTTTAACTAAACTTGTAGAGGATGGAAACCTTGGTATGAAAACAGGCAAGGGTTTCTTCAACTATGCCGATGGAGGAGAGCCAATAGTGGATCCAGATGTGGAGGGAGAATTTAATATTCTGAGAATTCTTGCACCCATGTTTAACGAGGCATTCAGACTCATTGATGAGGAAGTTGCAGCAGAAGATGATATTGATAATGCAGCCATGCTCGGAGCAAGGTTCCCCAAGGGGCCATTTGCCCTCACCAAGGAGTTTGGGGCAGGATTGATTCTTCAAACCATGAGAGATCTGGAATCAAAACATGGAAAGTGTTATACTCCATCACCAAGTCTGATTAAATTAGCTGAGAACTAGGTACTACAAATAATTATTAGATACAATATAACTCCTCTTTGTAATAAATCTCATTTAATATTTTTCAGTAAAAAATTTCATTTAATTAATCTAATACTCTCAATAATTCTGTACTCACTCGCATTTATTTGTATATATTCAATAAATCTAGTTTACCATAGATTCTTTGCTTAATACTTTCTAACTTCAAAAAATCAACCCTGTGATACATATTGTCTTCTGAAATTAGCATTCCTGCATAAGTTCCCTTTCTTATAGTTACAGTTACCTGATTTCTGCTTTGAAATTCATTTTTGCCATACTTTTTCTTATCATCATCATTTTCAGTTAAATAATCAAGAAAATTCAATATTATCCTTGGATGCAATTTCAAAGAGATTATCCCAAATTTCATATACATTTGGCTTCTTGGTGATCGATTTAGATCGTTGGATGAGTTTAACTATTGTCTGATTTTCGTCAAGTTCCCATATGTTTTTGACATCTGTAAAAAGTTTTAGAATAAAATCATAGGCCTCTATCGGTCCTTCAATATCTTCTGTATCCTGAAGGACCTTAGTTTCGAAATACTTTGAAAACTCTCCTTCCAAGAAAGCTATCTCACCCATCAGGTCATTGTAAGTTTCAATTACCTCTTGTTCTGACAATCCAAGACTTTTAACGCCATATTGCGCCATTTTCACACAATTTTTGAATTCATTTTGTGTCTCTTCTTCAATGTATAAGGTATCGAGATAATACTTTTTGAATTCCTTCCTTATTTCTTCCTCAGACATGATTTGGATCATTATGAAATAATAAAAAAACTATCGACACATTTCCATTCGAAAGATCAAAGTTTTAGTCATTCTATCAAAACACATATTCAAAAATCTCGATAGCTAGCTATAATTCTCAAATTTAATGAAAATTAGATTATATTTGATATTTATAATATTAACTACATCCACTGGTGGTTCCACATTCGGGACATGCATAGCAAGATCCGGATCTGACTGCTATGGCTCCACACTGGCTGCAGATACGATTATCCCCAAGGAAAACATCCCCACTATTCTTGTTGATACCAGTTTTCTTCCTGGTCTCAGGTTGTTCCTCAATCTGGGTGTAATCAATCACTCCAGGTCTCTCATCCTCTGGCAGGAATTCAAGTGC
This sequence comes from Candidatus Heimdallarchaeota archaeon, assembly GCA_030668165.1. Classification (GTDB taxonomy): domain Archaea; phylum Asgardarchaeota; class Heimdallarchaeia; order Heimdallarchaeales; family Kariarchaeaceae; genus JAJRQD01. The sequence continues at coordinate 5,590 of DAOUUM010000050.1, read as the reverse complement.
CAGCCATCTGAAGATATAATCAATTATAGAGGAAGCAATTGGTATCTTGGGATTCTGGGTCATTCCTGATGGTTCGAATTTGGAATGTATGAATTTTCTGACTAATACTGATAGTGGAACTCCATACTGCAGACTCATTGAGACCAGCACGGCAAGCGAGTCCATCACTCCACCCAGGGTTGATCCCTGCTTGGACATCTTGATGAATAACTCTCCTGGTAGGCCGTCCTTGTAGAGACCAACGATCAGGTATCCCTCATGATCATCCACCTCAAATTTATGAATTCTTGAGTTTCTAGTATTGGGTAATCTATGTCTGACAGGTCCAGCCACCTCAATTATCTCGGTTCGAACTTCCTTCTCAACCTTGCTCTCATCCTTGGTGACCAGAGGTTGTAATCTCTTGGAATTATCACGATAGATGGCCACTGCTTTGAGTCCATATTCCCAACCAGCAATATATGCACTGGCAATATCCTCAACAGTACAATCCTCGGGCATATTCACAGTCTTGGATATGGCACCAGATAGAAATGGTTGAACTGCACTCATCATCTTGATATGTCCCATGTGATGTATGAACCTGGTTGCATTCTGTGGCTTGATCGAGGTATCAAAAATATTTAGATGCTCTTTTTTGATCTGTGCACATCCCTCAACACATTGCTTCTCATCAATGTAGGCAATGATTTTCTCAATGCTACCAGCTGAATATCCCAGTTTCTTTAGTGCCAGTGGAATGGTATTATTTACAATCTTCATGTAACCACCACCGACTAATTTTTTGAATTTAACAAGAGCAACCTCGGGTTCGATTCCGGTGGTATCTGCATTCATCATGAATGAGATTGTGTTATGGCTGATGAATCCATTTGCTACATATGTCACATTGGATGGAACTGAAAGATCAAAAGTGAATTGCTCTCCTCCATCAGTATTTTGGTCTACTGTATCATAGAAATACTTCAAGGATTGACCTAATATTTCATCCTCAGTTTCTTCATATAGTTTTTGGATTTGAGCTCGAGGGACAGCATTATTTAAACGGATGGCACTGAGAACATTTCTTCTTGCTCGATGCCCAAGAGGCACTACAATATCAGCCATATTCTTTGTCATCGGTATTCTATCATATCTCTGACTTCTCTCACTAATCTCTCTTGAAACACGAGCATCTTTTCTCTCGCTAATAAATCCAATTTTGTCAAGGAAGGGTAAATTGTATGATTTATTACGAAGTCTAATTGCATAAACACTTAGTTTACCTAGATGATTTCCATAAGGAATATCGATTTTTGTTGAAGTTGGAATGCCCAAAATAAGCAATAACGTCTTTACTTCTCTAGCAAAACGTTCATGTGCTGTACTGACTGAGGGAACGTTTTCAATTATTGTTCCATCAGCTTCGAATAATCCTCGTAAAAATGCTCCATAGATATTTGGATCATTTGTTTCTAGAATTGAATCTGGTATATATGGAACATAACCCTTTCCAGTATGTTCATCTGTTGGTTTCAGTTTAGAAAATCCACAGGCATCCCACCATATTGTAAGGGCTGTGGAGTTGATACTAACCTCAAAGTATCCTTCTCTTTGTTCAACTCGTGTATTTCTATTGAATAAGTCCCTGATGAGATAATTTAGCCGATCTACCACATCTAAATCATCATTTGAAACACAAAAACGTAAACCTTTGGCATGTAGACTTCCATCTCCCATATAATATCCTAAGAGTTCAGAAAGGTTTTCATTAACTTCTATTGGAACAATGGTATTAAAATCAGCATTCCAATGTAGATCGCCAAGTGAAGGAAGTGAGATATGTTTTGGAGATCCAATCATCTGTTCAAGTGCAATGGGCAGGATATCATCCTTTTTAATATCACCCAATCTCTTCCATTTCCATTCATTAGTCTCTTTATCCACCACTTTAATCCTGTGTGTATAAGTTCCCTGAATTTCATAACCAGCAGAGGTTACTATTTTTCTGGTCAATTCACTACCATTCACAAAGAATTTAGTGGATTTCTTTGGTCCCTCATCAGTTAATACACTTAGATCAATGTCTTGCCATTTATCTCCAAGAGTATTTCCTATCTTTCCCAAGCGGAGTAAACCCTTATCAGTAGTAATCAAAGTATTCGGTACTAAACAACCTGTGGGGGCGAGTACTGTTGCCTGGGCATTGCGATAACCGTGTTCCCAGCCATGTGCTAGGGTATCATCCCATATAGAGGTTGCTGATTTCATAAGTTCTGCATCCACACCTTCAGATTTCAGATCAGTTGAAGCATCAGCATGCATCTGCATCACCTGCATCATTGGTTCCTTATTGGCATCAAATCCATCAAATGCACCCTTATTCTCTGCAATTTTTGCACTCTGATAATATGCACGACCAGTCATTAACGAGGTGATGGCCGCTGCAATATTCCTACCCTTATCAGAATCATATGCATAACCCAAAGACATCAGAAGTGCCCCAAGATTGGTATAACCCAGTCCTAGAGTTCTGTATATATGGCTATTATTCTCGATCTTGTCCGTAGGATAGGATGCATTGCCCACTATTATCTCCTGGGCTACGATGGATAGATCAATTGTGTGATTAAATTCATCAACATTAAACGTATGATCCTCGTTTCTATATTTTAACAGGTTAATTGATGCCAGATTACATGCGGTATCATCCAGGAATACATACTCACTGCATGGATTTGAGGCATTGATCGTTCCAGAATTCTTGCAGGTGTGCCATTTGTTAATTGTGCTGGAATACTGAAGTCCGGGATCTCCACAAATATGGGTTGCCTCAGCAATTTTATCCAGAATCTTGACAGCTTCCACCCTTTTCATATTATTTCCTGTCTTTACTGCTTTCAGATCCCACTGCTTATTATTCACAACAGCATTCATGAAATCATCACTCACTCTTACAGAGTGATTTGCATTCTGGAAGAAAATAGAACTATATGCTTCTCCTGTGAATGAGGGATCATACCCCGCATCGATGAGAGCCCAAGCTTTCTTCTCTTCCTCAACCTTGCTATCAATAAAATCTTCAACATCCGGATGCCAATCGTCTAGAATTACCATCTTGGCTGCCCTTCTGGTCTTACCACCCGATTTGATAGATCCTGCAAAAGCATCCAAACCCTTCATAAATGAGAGAGGTCCACTTGAAGATCCACCAGTTGATAAACCCTCGCCTTTTCCTCTGAGGGTTGAGACATTTACACCGGATCCACTACCATGCTTGAAAATCATTCCCTCTGTTTTGGCCAATTCTAAAATACTCTCCATGGTATCCTCAACGCTGTTGATAAAACAATTGTGAACAAGTATTGAATTAGTTAGATAAGTTTCATTTTCAGTCTGAATATCATAAACATCCATAATTCCAATTGATTCAATAGAGGTTATACGTCGCTCAACAATTTTTGGGATTGATTTTCCACTTTCTGTATAGAGAAATTGATTCATCTTTTCAATTTTCTCTGAACTAATAAATCCAATAATATTTGCGAATTTTATCCTTTCAGACTGATTACGAATATCAATAGCCCATATATTATGTCGATTCTCCCTTTTATCTACCTTTTCTCTTAATCTACAATATATACCAAACCTACTTAGAAGAATAGAAATATCTTCCATCCACTGTTTTGAAATTGTAGCTACACCAATTCTTGATGAATTACCACTAGATGAAACATATCCCTCAGATTGATAAAAACTTTTGAGGTATGCAACAACCATATCATCAGGAGCTGTCCATAGTACATCAGGTACCCTATAGCTAATTGATTTATTAAAAAGATTATATTTCTCTACAAAAGTTCGGAGCTTTTCTCCAAAAAGTCGGATTCTTTGAGCAACAATAAGTCCTTCATCTATGGAACTTTCAACTTGAGTAAACCCTAGATGATTATCTGGAAATATTCTCTTCAAGTGTTCCATTACCCAATCTTCTTCGTCTTGATTTATCGTCATGAATTCCATAACAATTGTTTTCTTTTTACTTGCTGGACTTGTATAATATTCTCCCACCATCCCATCAGACTGAAGCCAACCAACTAGCGCGATTTCACTTATTTCAGTTTGTGATGATACAGTTGGTATCGATATCGATGAATTTTGTAAATGATATTGCATGTAATCACCCACTTTAACATCTTTCAATAACTTCCAATTATGTTGGTTTTGTCTTCTATCTGAGATTGCATGTATTAGATGATCTGCTGTGACTTCAATGAAATGTCCATCAGTAAGGCTCACACGGAAGACTTCCTTCTTTCCATTACGTTTAACAGCTCTTATTTCAGTTTCCCCATCAAAAGACAACACTTTATGACCAATCATTTCCTTCTCAACTATTTCTCCAATTGGAATAAAACCATTTGAGGTGTTAATAAGTGAATGATATGGTTGACAAGCAGAACCCTGTGGTTTGTCTGAAGTTCCAAGGTTGAACCATACGGGAGAATTAAAGGCCATATTTTGATTGAGCACCACATGAGTCAACTCATCTGCAAAAATATCTGCATCTTCTAGAGAGGCGAAATATCTGCCCTCTAAACCCCAATTTTTTACAGTATTAACCACTCTATCAATGAGTTGTTTGAGCGAGGTTTCTCGTTGGGCTGTGTTAATGGGTCCATGAAAATACTTGGAGGCTACTATCTGAACCGAGTTTTGATTCCATGATTTTGGAAACTCCACACCCTTTTGTTCAAATATGATTTCACCCTTCATAGAGGTGACTTGAATATTCCTTGTTGCCCATTCCACTGTTTCATAAGGATGTACTCCTTCCTTTGTATAAACCCTTTTAAATTTGATACCTGTTTTATTATTATATGTTATTTCTAGATCCGAAATGATTAATCCTCCAAACTGTAAAAAATTTACAGAGTTGACCTGTACACTGAATATTCACACTCGATTTTTTAAACTAATTGGTAATAATTTACAAATTAATGAAAAATTCAGCTCTGTTCTTTCTGTAAAAAATATAGTAAAATCGATATAAAAGGCTTTAGGGGGGGTTGTAATAAGTGAAAAATATTTAACTAATTATCTAGATAAATAATATAATATCGCGGGTTTTGAAGAATTGTCTAGCTACTATAAAATAAGTTATTGAGGGTCTATTTGACAGAATTGTGATTTCAGAAACCTACGAGAATAGCACCTAATCAACTATCGAGTATTTATATGAAATTTATTTGAATCATAAATTAGCAATTTCAGATGTGTACTCCTAATATAATACGGTAGCGCTTTTTTACGATTTCTGATTGTGTCATTATTATATTAAAATGTAAAATCAATCCTTCAAATATTATTCAAAAATATTCGATATCTGTTGTAAATCTTTATTACACATAATTGACCCCGAAAAATAATGAATACGTTTGAAAATCCAAACTATGCTACACAAAAAATGGTATTCTGGATACTTGCCATTATACCAATGGTATATTTAGGTCTACTATATCTACTGGACACCTTGACATTTGATGCCAATGCTGCAGTCACAGATCTTCCATTTGATCTACTAACAGGTATCTTGGCCATTATTTCCCTG
>DAOUUM010000219.1 GCA_030668165.1 Candidatus Heimdallarchaeota archaeon | reverse complement strand
ATTATCTGAACCCACTGCAATAGTAGTTCCTAAATCATCTCCAGAACCACCCAGATATGTGCTCCAACGAAGTGAACCAACAGAATTGAAACTTGTCACAAATGCATCCCAATATCCTCCACCAAATGTATCATTATGAGCATTTAGAGTAGGAAAAACAGAAGAATAAGAAGTTTTACCAGTGATATATACATTCTTATCAGAATCTACTGCGATTCCCAATCCTTGTTCAAAACCAGCACCTCCAAGAAAAGTACTCCATCTCAGAATTCCTGTTGACGAAAAACTCGAAACAATAACATCCTCCATACCTCCAGATGTATCTTGATATGCATTGATTGTGTGAAAATCAGGACCTGCAGTAAACCCAACAATATATGTATTGTTATCTGAATCCATAACAATTCCGTTTCCACTATCGTAATCTGAGTTTCCAAGGTAGGTACTAAATTTCATGAATGAATAATCTTGGTTAACTTCTTCTAGTAAGGTGGTTCCAGATGAAAAGTACAGCTTGTTACTCAATTCTACAGGTTTCATTCTTTCTGGTGTAATAGTAATATTTCCTGGAATGAATTGATTTTCTAAATTTATTGAAGATGTTTGTACCAATCCAGATAATAATACAAACTGTATAGCAAGAATTAAAAATATTTTTGATAATTTCATGTGTTTAATCACTAATAACGTACATTGGTTTACATATAATTAATATGTCTCCTTCAGTAGTATAACCCTTATAGAATATCTCTCTATTTTGAATATTATTCTGATCAATTGAGCTGGTATTGAAAACAAGGTCTATCTGGTCTATGGTGATGCATTTGGCAAAGCTGGTGAGAATCATCTCAGGGTTTCATTTGCCAATGTTACTGAAGAGGGGTTGATAGAAGCCTTTTCAAGATTAAAGCTTGTTTAGGTAGTTTTGGGTTTAACTTACTAAGAAATCTATTTATGGTAGAAAAGTATTATAAGTGTAATAGTGCTATTATAATTATGGCTAGTTCAATTAAAGTGAGACAGGATACAAAATCCGAAATTGAACGTTTACAAGCAGAAATTCTACTAAGGTTTGGTAAGAAAATTACTCAACAGAAGTTAATTGATCTTATAGTAAAATTCAGTAAAGAGAGGTTGGATGATATAATGGATGAACCTAAAGAAGAAGTATTCAACAAAAATAAACTGAAAGAAATAATTAAAATAAGGTCCGATTGGGAGGTTGAGACATCGCCTGAGATGATTGATGAAGTTGTTTATGATGGTGATCAAGAATAAATAAAATATTTCTAGACACCTCTTTTCTTATTGCTTCAATGAATACGAAGGATAAATATTCAAATATTGCAATTCAATTATTGAATGAGCACGTGTCAACAAATACTCAATTCGTTATTAATTATTTTGTATTTAATGAATTTATCACCTTTATTTCCAGATTATTAAATTATGAAACTTCGGTAGAGTATGGAAAGCGTATATATGACGATAAAGTGTACAAATTGATTGATACTCCAATATATATGGTCGATGAAATCTGGGATTTATATCAAAATAGCAATGATGACCATAAACCATTAACATTCACTGATTGTTCAATTCTTATTACATGTAAACATAATGGTATTGAAGAAATTTATACATTTGATGAGAAATTGGCTAATTTTTTTAAAAACTAGAATTAGATAACTTAAATAAAAGCTTCAATCACATAACCTATGGACCAATGTTACTGAAGAGGGATTAAATGAGTCTTTCAGCAGACTAAAAAAAATAAGGTAATTAGTTGATTTAACGATATAATCACGAATAATACTTTTAATCCTACAAATTGGGTTGTAATCAATGCAAACTGAAGATAACAACAGGATGTTTGTAGATACTATATTATTTACAATTATTATTTATTTCATTATTCAATCGATAAGCAATCTGATCATGTCGGTCTACATGCTTGAATTACTGAACACCAGCCTAGATATCAAAGCAGCTGGATTGGCTTTCATGTTCACCTCAGTGGGAGTTTTACTGATCAAATCAGAGCTGAAGGCACTAAAAATATCAGGTATCACCCTGATAGTTTTCAGATTGGCATATCCACTGTTCAATACCTCAATAAAATTGCTACTATCTGGAGTTGCAACCGGATCTGCATTTATTTTCTTACCCTTGTTATTTATGATTAACAGGGATAATTCAAGACAGTTTGTATCCAGCCTATCAATTGGGACAATCCTTGCAACTTTATTATCTGTGTTCAGTCGAACCATGGGTTATACAGTTGATTTTACAGAGTATGGATACACACAGTTCATTGCCTGGATCCTTGGAATTATTGCAATAATGCTATTACTGAGATATGATAGTCATCCAGAGGAAACAGAAGAGTTAGAAAAGGGGGGTATATTTCTTCATATTCTCGGTTTCATCTCCATAATCGGATTGATCTACTTTGCCTATGGAAGCCCCACAGTGTTTACACGATGGTCTGAGAGTGATTATACCCTCACCTTGGTCCTGAGTACATTACCTTTATTGGGATTGCTCATGCTGATGCTTGTCAGATCAAATCTGCTCACAGCATTGAATAAAACGGTTGTCATAATCTGGAATCTGTTGTTTGCTCTGAGTCTGGTATTTGCAATTATTATCAACCAGGTAGATTTTATTGACTCATATCCCTCAGATACCATCATAGTTGGTTTGTCCTCATTTGGACAGGTGGGACTAATGTATCTCAATTTACTATTATCACCAGTCATTTTTCTTGATCTGGTCTACATAATGAGATCCATGATGAGCAAAAAATTGACAAGAAAAAACCTTTCCCTATCCTTTTTGGGCTCAGCATTTATACTGGTTGTACTCATTTTCATTCTACTATTCTCCAATGTCTGGGGATACGTTGAGCCAGTGAGTCTTATCTTCAGAGGTCTGATGTGGCTTCCCTTTCTCATTCTATGCCTGTTCATCCTTGTTCCAGTGCTAATAATCAAAAATTATGACTTTCCCAAGTTTGCAAAATCAAAATATTCAATATACATTTTGATCCTTTTTGGATTACTTGTTCTAGGAACTATTACAGCTGGCCTATTACTGGCATCTGATCCCGCTGATGTTGACACCACTGGTGTAACCGAGGTCAAGATAATGACCTATAACGTTCAGCAGGGCGTTAATGATAGTGGTGAGATGAATTTCAAAGCACAGCTTGACCTGATAAGAGAAATTGATCCGGATATCATAGGTCTACAGGAATCCGACACTGCCAAGATCAACATTGGTAATAATGATGTTGCGCGGTATTTTGCTGATCAACTTGATTATTACAGTTATGGTGGTCCAAAAGTAGTTATGCAGACTTTTGGTGTGGTATTGTTATCTCGATGGCCCATCTCAAATCCCACCAGTTTCTATACCTATGGAAATGAGGATGAGATCGGATCCATCCATGCCCAGGTTGAGGTAAATGATATAACTCTCAATGTATTTGTCAATCATCCCGCAGGTAGTAATGACTCCAAGAATGCACATACTCAAGGTATGCTGGAACTTGCCAGTGGTCTTTCCAATGTTGTATTACTCGGTGATTTCAACTGGAGAGAAGATTCAGCTTTCTATTCCATGGTTACCCAGACATATATTGATACCTGGAGGGATGTATATCCCACAGGTATTGATGACCAGGGACTCAATATGTCCTCAACCATTGATCACGTTTTTGTATCAGACACCTTTGGTGTGGTGGATGCAAATTATATTACCTCTCCAGCTTCACAAACGGATCATCCTGTGTACTGGACTGATATAAGCTGGTAATTGTAAAATTCAAATAAAATTAGTTTAACCCCACAATAAAGAATTGATAATAGAAATGTTCCAAAGATGTTACTTTTCAAAATTTAAAAATATGAAGAATTTATTGAAAGTTCTTGGATATGTTGAATTTTAATGATTTGTATCCATTTCTGGAAAGATCTCATTTTCTTGTCATTTGCATAGCTTCTCCAATAAGATTTTTTAGTTGTTCTAGCTTGAAGGGTTTTTCAAGAATATAACCAATACCATATTTTTCTTTGTCTTCATCACTTATCTGAGCACCCCAACCTGTTGCCAAAGCAACCTTCATCTTACCTTCATACTTTTCTTTTATTTGGCCTGCAAGTTGCAAACCACTCATTCCAGGCATTCCAATATCTGTAATAATCAAATCATATTCATATTTCGCAAGATAATCAAGTGCTTCATGCCCATTGCTTGCAAAATCTGCTGTCCATTTCTCATTTATTATTGCAATTTGCTTTTTTCCAAGCTTTCTTATTATCTCCTCATCGTCAACCCACAGGATCCTTGCGGAACCAATATATTCCGTAACACCATTTTCTATGCTTTTCACTTCTTCTTCTAAGTGAGGTAAAGTTATTATAATTGAGGTTCCTTTTCTTGGAGCTGATATAACTTCGATACTGCCGTTGTGTTCTTTGATTACAGTCCATACACCAGTCATTCCAAGACCTCTTCCAAGCTCAAACCCTTTTGTACTGGAAAAAGGTTGAAAAATTCTAGTTTTGGTTTTTTCATCCATTCCTATTCCAGTATCTGTAATAGTAGCATAAACTCCTTGGATATTTTTTCCTGTTTCAAATGTGAGTTCTCCACCTTCTGGCATTGCTTCAACACCATTCTTGATAACATTATAGAAAACCATCCTCAATTCTCCACTATTTCCAAGAATGTTCGGAACCTCACCATAGTTCTGGTTAATAGAAATACTAGCCCCTAATTTTTCCATTTGATCTTTCCATAAAGGTCGTGTTTGTAGAATAACATCATCAATCAATTTATTAATGCTAACTGAAACATATTCGCCATTTTCTTGTTTTTTCCCACCAAAACGCTGTAATACTTTAACTCTCTTCGCAGCATCACTTGCTGCCATTTTTGTAGTTTCCAAATATTGACGAACTGATTCAGAAAGGTCATCTTCAAGTAAAACAAGTTCAAGATTACCAAATATTGACTGTAACGAATTATTAAAGTCATGTGCAATTGCTGAAGCCATCTCTCCAATTGCACTTAGGCGCTGACTTTCTATAAGTGCATTTTCTGCTATCTTTTTATCGGTGATGTCTTGAATTTGAGCTAGATACCCTTTTGGAGATTCTATCCCACCTAATTGGGTTATTGTGATTTCAAGATGATATATTCCCGATTTTGTTGTCTGGTATAACTGATGCTTTTTAACAATCTCAAAATCAAAAGGAAATTCATATCTTATATCTTCGCCATTAAGCAACCTCTCTTTAATATCATCTGTTAAATTAGGATCTTCAAATAATTTAAATTGTTTTATTTCATCTGCGTTTACTATCCCAAAAATATTTAAACAAGCTTCATTTGCATCCAACAATTCTCCTTTTGAATCATAAATTTCAATCCCCAAAGGTGACAGATCAAAAATTCCTTTAAATCGCCTCTCGCTTTCTTTTAAAGATTCTTTTCCCTTCTTTTGATCGGTGATATCTCTTTTGATCTGCTAGCTCAGATGGACAGCAGTGTGATGTTGGAAGATGAAAGTGCTGCAGGTCAAGCCAGAAAGCGATTATTAGATACCTTGTCAAATT
>DAOUUM010000525.1 GCA_030668165.1 Candidatus Heimdallarchaeota archaeon | reverse complement strand
TGATGTCAGGATTTTTCAATGGAGTTTTCTCCCTGGCAATCAATGCAATATTCGCAGAGACGGTCCCCAATGAGATCAGAGGCAGAGCCTACAGTGCAACCAATTCCTATGTCCAGATACTGGCTGTTCTTGCAACAACTGCATCTGGATACGCAGCTGAGTACTTTGGAATAATGGAGACAATATTTTATTCAGGGATTTTTATTTCTGTCCTAGCATTACTCATGACATTTCTGACCAAATTCTTCAGATTTGCCAGGACAGTACCCAATGAAACAAACATTCCTTATGATTAAAAATTCAACAATTAATTTATCCAATTTAGATATGTTTAGTAACCAAACTCACAAACTATAATTTATGGTGAAACCAGATGATGAGAAAGGATATGTAATTATCACTGGTATCAATTCTGGTATTGGCAAAGAATTGACCTCATTTCTTCTGTTTCAGGGTTATCGAGTTCTAGGAACATCGAGATTTTTAGATGTTGATACCAGGCCAAATTTGGAGGTTTGTACTCTAGAATTAACATCTAACGAATCAATAAGTAATTTTTGTGAGTATGTAATTAATCTGAATAAACCAATCAGTGCTATCATTCTCAATGCGGGTAGTTTGGCATTGGAACCCCTATTGATGACCAAAGATGATGATATTGAGGAACTATTCAGAATCAATGTTTTCAGCTCGATTAAAATCATTCGTAAATTGTTTCCGATCATCAATAAATACAAAACTAAAATTATTTTTATCAGTTCTGATTCTGGTCTGGTTACCTTTCCCCTCACAACGATATATTCAATGTCAAAGTATGCCACGGAATCACTGGCCGAAGGGCTGAGTATGGAGTTAAAAGAATTTGATATTCCGATTTCCACTATCAATCCTGGCAACATCCGATCCAATATAATGAAAAATGCACTCTCCAGATATTTGAAAAATGATTTGGATGGTCTGGACCCCAAATTAATTGAACAATTCTATGCCACCAAACCCAAGATAATGGAATCAATCGAAGCATATGAGAATGAAAAGCATCCAATTAATGTGGCCATAGCCGTTAATGAGTGTATCAAGGAGACCAAACCAAAGGCAAAATATTTGGTGACAGATCCTGATGAGACTAATTATGTTATCAAAACATTGATTGAGAAGGCTGTGATACTTAACAAGAGCAGCAAACACAATATGTCTGATGATGAGTTAAGAGCAGCACTGGAATTTGCACTCGAACTGGATTAATTAAATATAATTAGGATAAATGCACTAATAAGATTTATTTCTATTATTCTTTAATTCTATAATTATGAGCTTAGAAACTAACGATAAAGACTGGTTGATTAATTTTGGTCAAAGATGTGATACTGATTATTCCAGTATTAGCAAAGAAGAAAAAAAGAAGTACTGGAAATATGTTGGAAAATTAAAGAGATTGGATAAACCCAGATTAGAAGATGCGAAATTGTTGTCCGAGATACGAGAAAAAATGTACATGAAAAGATTTGGGGAGGTAAAATCCACCTGGATAGTCAATTCATTACTATCATTTGTTGGAATCGGTATTGTTATCGCCATTGTACTCATGAAGGAATATCTCTGGGCTGGCATGATAATTTCCTGGATATTATTCACAGTCTTGGCTATAACCTTTCTCTGGAGTATTGATAAACTCGATAATTGGAAACTCATAGTTTTTGTTCTCTTCATCATAGTTGGATTGACCATTATTATTGATCTGATCCTGTATTCTGCAAGTATCAAGTGGTTGTATATCTTTAATCAGATAGGATTTATTATTGTTGTTCCCTGTCTCTACCTAAATGGAAGAATTGTGGGTGGCTGGATTTCAGGTATAAGACTGGAAGGTGTTACCCGTGACATATACTATCTTGTGACAATGAAAATTAATTATGAGAGCTATCTTATGGCAAGACCTGATAAGAGACAGTGGATATTCTTTTTTGGAGGAATTGGTACTGTGGTTACTTCTGCTATAGTTTCATTTGTTAATCTGATCTATTATGATAGTTATGCACTGTTCATCTTTCCAATTCTGTTATTCTTTGGAGAAATCTTGGATTACAAGGCTAAAGCTGGAAAACTGAGTGGTGGTGAATTCAACCACCTGAGAAGAGAGAGGAAAATAATCCAGGATTGGAAAAACAGCCTTTAGATAAAAAAAAAATGTAATATATGTATAATTTCTAAATGTTAGCATTCTTCGGGTATTTTTTCCTTTTTGTCCCTATT
>DAOUUM010000102.1 GCA_030668165.1 Candidatus Heimdallarchaeota archaeon | reverse complement strand
GAATATGGGAATCCTTTAGGTATGGTTGAAGTCCTTGCTATTCTAAATATAGCATTTTTCTTGTTACAGGTAATATTGATATCAATCTTCTATACACAATCAAGAAAATTAGGAAGGAATTCAAATCTACTAATCTATGGTCTCTCATTTGGAATATTGGCATCGTTACTCTCAGTAATGATAGGATCATCCATCTACATTATCAATATGAGAGTTACATTATCTTTGCAACTCATTTTCTTTGCTGTAGAATATCTCTACCTGTATATTCATTTCAATTATTCAGTCCGAGAAAGTTTGAACTCATATATCCTGGCCAGCGTCTCCATATTTCTCGGAATATTTCTGGTTTATTCCATCAAATATATGTTATCGTCACTTACAGGTTATGATGAATTACTCTGGGACATTGGATACAACATGATTGGCATCATAAGCTTCTCATACATCTCCTATGTGCTCTTCACCTCGTACAGATATTCTAGGGAAATTGAAGCACTAATACAGGGTATTGGAACCATGTTCCTTTTTCTGGGGTTCATACTTGGTATGATAACCACCACAATCATACGAGACGCATTGAATGTTAATTTTGAGAGCTACTACGCTGATATTGTCAAAGCAGTTGGAGCATTGCTCTTCATATCTATATTTGCATTCAATGTGAATTTTGTCGAACGCATATCAATTGATACTCATGGAATTCTTGTTTTTGATACCTCAGGGATGCAACTGGGATTTTTTAATATCAAAACAAAACAAAAGATACAGACTGCAGCAGTACCGGTTGATCCCTTTCTCTTCACAGCACTGGTATCAGCACTTCTCAGCTTTACCAAGGAGGCTTTGGGATCGAAGAAATTTGTACAGTCAATAAATGGTGAAGACAAGGCAATAATATTTGAGATGGGAGAATCCATACATACCGCACTAATAACCGAAAAAAGTACCAGATTGCTTAATCTATCAATGAAGAGTTTTAGGGATAGTTGTGAGAAGATTATCAAAGAAGCCCCACAGCACGAATATTATGTGGGATTGGTAAATGAGGAAAAAATCAAGACTTCACTTAAGTTAAATTTTCCGTATATTGAAATCATTGATTAAACTAAATTATTGTTGAGATAAATATTAGGAACCCCGTGGAACTAAATTTTTGATAGTATTATACCCGATATTAATTGTGGTGAGTACAGTTACAATGATCAGGTTTGGTTCGCGTATGTAGTCCACCCAATATTAGTTTACTATGTGATTCTCTGATATTTACAGATCCATCACATTTCCACAGATCGATACTTGAATTCTCAAATTTGGCAAAACAGTTCGAACATATCTCACAACAGACAATTATATCAATATCAAGAGTTTCAAGATAATCCGCAAGATTACAATTACTATCATCATCCTCTAAATACTTGTTCTCAACTGTTCTCTCAGTTCCTGTTTGTGTATCAAAAATAAAAAATGCTTTGGCATTACCCAAAACTGGTTCAAGTGGACTATCAAAGGTTGCAGTTTTGACAGTGGTTGGATAGAGTATTTTCATATTAATTTCACCTTCTATTTTTCAAGAATTATCTTCTTATTATCTTGATGATGAATGCAATTACAAATATCAGGCTTGGTGCGTACAAATAATCCACCGATAATGAACTTGTTCAGAGACTCTCTGATATTAGTAGATCCATCACATTTCCACATGTCAATACCAGTGTTGTCCTCAAATTTCTCAAAACAGTTAGGACAAACTTCACAGGCGACAATCACATCAATATCTTTATTTAGCAGATATTGGGATAGCTTACATTTGATATCATCTGTTAGGAGGAATATATTGGGTAACACCTCAGATGTCTCCAGTTGTGTATTATACACAAAGAAGCTCTGGGCATTACCTAGAATACGTTCTACCGGACTTTCAAATGTTGCTTCAGAATCTGTAGAGGGGAAAAGCATTCTCATTTTAGTTACCTCACATTTTCAATTCTATTTTCTTTTTCTCATCCTGATGATGGATACAGCTGCAAGTATTAGGTTTGTCTCTTTCCATCAGGCCACCCATAATCAGTTTATTATATGATTCTCTGATATTAACGGAACCATCACAGACCCATATAGATAAGGGGCCATTATCCATTATATCAAAACAATTGCTGCAGATCTCGCAAGCCACAACGGTGTCCACATTGTTCTCGACAATGAAATCTGCAAGTTTGCATTTGATATCATCAGTCATGAGATATTTGTTATTTATAACTTCATGGGTTTCTAATTGACTATCATAGATAAAGAATGATTTGGCATTACCAAGTACTCTCTCTACTGGACTATCAAAAGTAGCCTCATCATCAGTGCTGGGGAATAGGATACGCATTTTTTTTCTCACCTTGTAGGAGATCAGTGAAATCGATCGGAATTGCTAATTTCTGCTCACACAGTTCCAAGCGATACCACATTGCTCTTCTGAAAAAAAGATAGTGTTTGTTACTTATTAACTTGTTGCTAACAACTATGTGCTTTGAATAAGATATTAACATTATGTTAACAACTAAACGTGAATTACTCAGAAATACATTTCATAATCTTGAAACTGGTTTTCGGGTATCCGAATTATTTAACCTCTTTTATTTTGGCTCTTGTTCAATTATTTTCATATTTTAAATTATTGAATATCCCCCCTCAAATATCATATATACAGAGGTTTGAAAAAGTATTACAATTTATAATTTTCTAATCAGGCGAATATCGATCCTATTTGTTTGATTATCGTATTAATTAGACATCATTCTTGAATTTTTTTTGAGCTCTTAATATTAAATTATCTAAGGATATATCATATTATTATCTAAGGATATATATTACCTCTATCTGAATGATATTAGATGGATCACGATTTCATTAGCTCAACTCCACTCATAGGTATGATACATCTACCTAATCTTACCAGACATGGTGATTACAAGATAGAAGAAATCATTGATTATGCAATTGTTGAGGGAAGAAAACTCGAAGAAGCTGGCTTTGATGCAATTCTAATTGAGAATTTTAGTGATGTACCATTTGCCAAGACAAAGGTTTCTGAATTTGTCTTCGCTCGTTTTGTCCAGGTCATTTCTGCACTGAGAAAAGCCATCTCAATATCAATCGGTGTGAATGTGTTGAGAAACGGTTGTGTGCAGGCAATGACCATTGCCACTGCAACAGGTGCCGATTTTATCCGGTGTAATATCTGGGAATCAGCATATCTCACTGACCAGGGGATTATTGAGGGGGCAGCTTTTGACGTCATCAATTGTCAAAAAGATCTGAAATCCAGGGTTAAAATACTTGCAGACATACATGTGAAACATGCAAAAAATATGGTCCAGTTCAGTCTTGTGGAATCCGCTGAGAATGCACTTCACAGGGGACAGGCCAATGCACTTATTCTATCAGGTGGGGCCACAGGAGAAGAACCCATACTTGATAATTTTGTGGAGTTAAACAAATTGGGTATCAGACCATTCATAGGTAGTGGTCTATCTGAGAAAAACCTCTATCAATTCAAACCTTACCTGGGTGGAGCAATTGTTGGCTCATCTATCAAGATTGATAACGTGGTTACCAATCCAATAGATATAGATAAGGCAACAAAATTGTCCAATCTCTGGAAAAATTAATTATATTATTTTATCTATTCATTCTGATTGAAATTGAGCATCTCAGATATCTCTTTTATTGCCTGACAGACAGTATCATTGTATCTTTGCAGTATACTTAGAAATCCATGCAACTCGCGGAAATCAATTTCACTGGCTCTTAAATTATCTTCATTATCCCGCATCCAATCAACCCGTGCTGGATTATCATATTTGTGAATACCTGATAATTTATCGAGGGTCGATTTTATATGTTCTTCAATCACTTCTGGATTAAAGGTCTTGATCAATGCAGGTATGTTATCATCAAGCAGGGGGCTTTCCTTTTGTTTTTTACCTGCCTTCGGCACAAATACCCTTGCAGTTCTGCCATAGTATGCTATCTCTCTTTTACCATAGGGGAGGGCATCAACAACTTTTATGAAACCAAACTCCTCTAGTTTTTGCAGGTGAAAGTATAGGTTCGATTTCTTGATTTTATGCTCGAGTTCTTTATTTATTTCCTCTTTGATCTCATTTGCACTTAGTACTCTTCTCTTTCTTACCTCTTGGGTACCAGGATATATATCGTCTTTACCGGTGGCCAAAAGGTTAATAATAGCAATTCTTGCCTCTTGGTGGGTTGAGTTAAAATGTTCATCATCAAATTCCAGCAATATTTCGATATTTTGCCAGTGGTCAAAAAATGTCTTTCTGATCTCGTCCTTGTTAACTTGAGTATTCATATAATCACTATGCTGTTTTTTCATATTACTATTGTAGATTCAAATTTAAAAACATATCCTAAGATCAGTTCTAGTTTGACCATCTTTTCTATCTGTATAGTCCATATGGTCAGACCTATGCATACCATAATATATCTATAATTTTTATATCTCCCTCTTGACTAATAATTAATCATTATTTTACATGTTAATATTTTCTCATTAGATATATTTATATATGATAAATGTGGTTAGTGTATTACTGACATGTCAGTGGACAGCACTCGACTGACGATATAATCTGTCAATAGCTGTCCACAATAATTGTCACGGAGAAAACCACCATGATTGCCAAAGCAACTATCTACCAAAACTACAGCAAATCCACCAACATAGCAAGAAAAATACACTGTGATCTATCTTGTTTATTAACCAGAATCAGGGATAAATTAAGTTTTCCAAATTTTAATACCACAATTAAATATTCAAACCTAGACTTTGCAAAGGAGGAGAAGATGAAGAATTTTGATCAGAGCTATACCACGATTGCCCATATGTACGCACGAAATTTATAATAAAACAAATTCTATCCCATATCAAATCCTAAATTACAACAAATTAACAATTTTAACACTATAAAACTATACTTTGGTGCCATCTAATCATAAAACAATATAATTGATATTATTTTACAGGGTTTGGAAAATGTTTTAATTCGCACTAACGAATTATCGATTGATTAGCAGATGAATA
Source organism: Candidatus Heimdallarchaeota archaeon (assembly GCA_030668165.1). Taxonomy (GTDB): domain Archaea; phylum Asgardarchaeota; class Heimdallarchaeia; order Heimdallarchaeales; family Kariarchaeaceae; genus JAJRQD01. The sequence continues at coordinate 3,267 of DAOUUM010000102.1, read as the reverse complement.
GAAAGATAGTAGCAATTTCTATAGGAATCTTGTTTGTACTGAGTCTCAACACTGTGGCCGCCATGAACCAGAGAGACACAGAAATAGAGGTAAATGATATACTCGAGGGCGAAACAGCAGTTGATTTTAAGATACCCAATTTCTTTAATTATAATGAATACTTCATGCTCGAGAATTTCACGGGTAAATTACTTTTGCTCGATCTCATGGCTGCCTGGTGTCCACCATGCAATGAGGCTATGCCTGAAATGAAGCAATTATACGATATTTTTGGAGGATCTGGTGTCTTCGAGATTCTTAGTATAGCTGTGGATGAAAATGAACCACGATCAGATCTCGAAGGGTTTCATATGAGACACGATATCACCTGGCCCATGGCATGGGATCTTGATCAGAGCTTCAATGCACACTACGGGTCTGGATATATTCCAACTTACTATCTGATTTCAGCAGATGGGCTAACTGTAGAGTTCATGGAGATTGGATGGGCCGGTTTTGATTTTTATTTTGAAAAGGTAAAGAACCTACTCGAAGTTAAGGATGAGACAGCACCTGTGATACATGAATTTTCTGAACCATTGTCCAATGAAACCTTCAGTATTGATAATAATAAATTTGATGTCGCACTAAATGTGTCCGATAACTGGTCAATTAACGCAGTAAGTGCAGAGGTCACAATAGATGACTTTACCGAGAGTATTGATCTTTATTATGATGATAAAGAGGGACTCTGGATTGAGACCATAGCTTTTGATCTTGCTGCACTATACAATGCTGAGACTGTCGAACTGAAGTACAAAGCGACTGATTATTTTGAAAACACTGTTGAAACAACTGCCCAGTCTTATCCGATTGAATTTATTGAGGATGCTGTGGATCCCACAATGGATAATTTCAAACCAAGGCATGATTACGATGACGAATCATTTGTAAAGGTTAATGTTGATGCCAGAGATAACTATGAGATCAAAATAGTGGAATTACTTGAGAATACTGGTTCAGTGACCACCAAATACCCATTTACTTATGCATTTGGTCCCACATGGACTGTTGTTGTTGAGTACGACCCAAGTCTGGATATTACCTCTTATACCTACGAGGTTGTTGCAACTGATATTGCAGGTAATACCTATACAGAAGCCTTGGATTTTGAATTGACTACACCAACTGTGTTGGATGACACAAACGCCTCCACCCCTGTGGCTCCAACTATTGAAACGACTCCGGTTCCACTGGCCCCATTCCTATTCACAATTATTGCAATTCCAATTCTGCGAAAAAGAAAGTCAAACAAATAGAATATCAAACTTATAACAATAATTTTACTTAATCGGGTAATTAGTTAAATTAAAAAATAAATTATTTACTAATCCTTTTAATTATTACCTTCAAAGTCTCTACATTTATTATAATGTATTATGATTTCATATGGAACTAAGATTCAGATACATAATAGAGTGTGATATTGCTTATATATGTCTTGATTCCAAAGATATACGCAATTTTGATTCATTGGATATAATGTTTCCAAACGAATATTAGGGGCGTAAGTTTGTTCTTAAATACAGTTTTGGTCTATTGATCCTAATGATTTGTAGAACTTGACATATATTTCCTATGCACATCAATATTTAGAATGTATGAGAAGAAAGCTCCATGAATTAAAAGACCTCAATTAATCAGATGTTCAACTTTCCGGTCAATTTCCAATTATTGGATTATCGACCCTCATTGGAACAATTATCTCAAGTTTCAATTTTCTGACTAATTATTCTTCAGTGGAAGAAACCGCTGAAAAAGGTATGTATTTGGAGGAAAAATATGGTTTTTTTGCACCCGATTTTTATTACGTATAGCATAGTAAAATATTTCATAATATTTGATATTGATTTATTCTTAAGCAATTTTAAGGATAAGGTGATTATCAATTTATTAGCTTATTAATAATCGCGAAAAATATACCGATATTTCCTGTGTAAATGGTCACCACAGTTCTTGAATCAGTGATTTTCACCCTAATATCCTGTAGACGAATGTATACAATAATCAAAATGTTTAATATGACATATTACTTTGAATACTTTGTTTTAATAACAAAAAGTGGTCAAAACAAATAAATATTTCACTGGTGTGTGGGATGGAGATCACTTGGAGTAAAAAGTAAACTAAATATCCTATTAAGGGGCGAAAATTAATAATCAAACGAATTGAAAGGGAACAGGGGAATTTCATTGAGCAGGTTAAATAGATTCGATAAGTACATCGAGAGAAAAAACTGGGATCATCTAAAATTTCTACAACAACTGACTTTTGCCCTCGTAGTTATAGTTTTAATGCTTTACAGCTGGTTATTCTATCTATCCTATGCTGAGCTAGCAGATCCCGAGTTAATTCAATTAATAATAGTGGATATGGGATTTGGATTGCTCTATGGAGGAATAGCAGCACTGGTGATCAGCTTTCTAATTCTTCTCCCCAAATATATCAATAAGGAATGGGATCTACATATCATTGTACCCTATGCATTGATCAGACACCTAATCGTATTATTCATTCTTATAATAACTCTAATTTTTCTACCCTGGACCGTGTATCTCAAAAATGGCATAGGTATTGGTTACAATATTGGTGGATTTCTGGCCATAATGGCTTATGCTGGAGAGGTGAAGAAGGAGCATTCAGATAAGTTGGATAAGAAACCTTCAGAAGGAACAAATTCAGAAGAAGGAGAATAATGCAAAATCCATATCCTTCCATTCGATAATTAGAAATTATCACAAAAAAATATATTTAAAGAATTATAATTAATCAAGAATAGAGAAGATTGCTATGGACGAGAAACAAGATTTGACTATCAATGAGATCCATGAGATACTATCTGATACAGGTGTTACACTTTCAGGGATGTTTTGGGAACTGACCAAAGCTGAACAGAGGTATATGCATGAGGGAGACAAAAAGTGCCCCCTTGAGGTTTTGATCAATATGAGACAAGTAGCCGAGGTTTATTGTGGGAGGGTTAAAAGAGTACTCAAATCAGATGATCCACCCTTCCTCTATGATTTTGATGAGGAAAAACAGATGGCCAAAGTCAGACTTGATGATGAAAGTGTAAGAGGTAATTTACAAGGATTTTTGAGAGCCAGATCAGAATTACTTAATTCTGTATCTCTTATTGATAAGGATCTATGGGAAACGAAGAAGGCAAATCATGAAGTTTCAGGCATTATCTCCCTCAGGCAACTTCTTATCCCATTGGCTCTACGT
>DAOUUM010000186.1 GCA_030668165.1 Candidatus Heimdallarchaeota archaeon | reverse complement strand
GTCATCTATCAGAAAGTGAACTTTTTGATATATATTCCTCAAATTCACTGAAATCCTGTGACATTAATAGATTATCATCTGCCAAGCATTTATTGAATAATTTGGTGAATTTAGTCACAGCTTCGGAAAGAAACTCATCAATTATTGGTTCGTAAGTCTCTGATGTGGAATTATCATAGCCAAGGAAAAAAATGAGGTGATTTTGAATGGAGTACTGATATGTAGTTCTTGCCATTTTTACCTGTTTAACCTGACCTGTATCATCGGAAAGACTTTCAGAAAAGCTAAGGATTGCAGCAAGCAATCCTGCAATCAAACTTTGGGATTCCTCAGATCTTGAAATATTTGTTGAATTATCAGATTTACCAGAATTAACCCAAGAGTACACTGGTAGACCATATTTGAATGTAATTAGAAGTTCAATTACAGGACAATTTTGAGCCATTTTTTGAAAAACCTCATGAAAAAATTATAATTTCATATAAATTTTATAGTATTTAAAATGCTTTAGTCAAGATTGAACAAACAATTCCGACCTTCTTGTCTAATTGCTTCAATTCGAATTAAAGACTAATCGCAATATTTACACTTTTCTTGATAATTGGTATAATTTCAAATTTATCATACGATAATTATTGATACGAGAATATTACTATTTTAGATGAATAAATTTATGCTTATCCTCCCAGAATTCTTCTGGCGGATTTTGTTTACCATATCCCATCCAATCATCGATTTTAACCCATAATGGATTAAATATGGGAAAATGCTTGATAAAAAATCGGGCTATCTTATGACTCCAATGAAGATTTTTGGTGAATGGACAATATGCAATGCAATTGGAGCATTCTGATGCATTTTGCACCCAGTAGGTATAGCAGGTCTCGACATTTACATAAAATTTGAATATTCCTGGATTGTTTGATCTGGTGGGGCCTGACCAGGTTGGATCTTTATCCTTACTTATTGAATTGGATGGACAAGTATCTGCACATTTCATACAAGTGCGGCAGAATTCAAGAACACCAAAATCTATGGGTTTATCTGGAACCAGAGGCATATCAGTGAATATCTTGCACAGTCTGACATTAGATCCATATTTCTCGGTAATTAATAGGCCGTGTCTTCCATACTGACCTAGACCTGCATCTATGGCAAGTGGTAGGCTGGGTGATGTATTATTTCCAGCTGGAATGGCATTATAACCGAGTCCTCTGATGAATTCTGAAACAGTTGCCTGCAAAAATGCCATGCGAGAGTATCCATTACCCGATGCGAAAGAACTGATCTGACTGGGTGATGATTGTATTGCCTCTAGATCCATCTCCACTGCCATGACAATAACATTTTTGATATTATCTGGAATATCGATCGGAGTTCCTTTCCTATCATGACTATAGAGCCACATCCGTTTCAGTTCTGTAATTCCCACGAGAGCTGCACCATTGGCCTTGGCTGCCTGTTTGATGATATTACTCAATTTTTTGGGATTATTCTCCTCATACTTCTTATTTGCCTTCTTATGCATGGGTTCTCTGGAATGAGCCTTGTCAAAATTTGAGTAGACAGCCCAGGCAGAATTTGCTAGAGTGTATTCATGTTCACTGAATCCAGCATCTCCGGAATTCACCCTTTCCTCCTTGTATGTATGGGGATTTTTTCGATACTGTGAGAAATGGGGATCATTTCCAGCTCTTGAGAAAATTATGTCTTCCTCACTAAATGGTTTGTAGGTATCCTCATCCACTATATATGGGCTATGTCTCCATACTTTGAGATCCACAGTCTTGGTGATCATTTCTTCCGAATTCTTATCCGATTTGCTTGATATGGCATCTAATGGACAACTAGAGATACAGACACCGCATCCTGAACATCCATTTTCATCAATCACTGGTTTCTCATTTACCAGTGATATGCCAATATTCCCATTATTTCGTTTATTTACAGGACATTTATTCATACATTCATATTCACATTTACTGGGATCACAAATCGAGTAATCAATAATAATTTTTCGATCTTCTTTCATTTCCTGCAAAAAATTAGACACCTGTCCAATAATAGGTAAACTTATTCTGGTATTTGTTTACTTTGGTTAGGGCTGATATGAGTGAATAAACAACTAATCAATATAAAGCAGAATGATTTTATAAAAACTTATAAAAATTAGAATTGACATTATTTAATTGATGATGTCGACTTCCTTACTTTACGATGATGATTGTGGAGTCTGTACAATTTTTGCCAAGGGTCTAAATCGGCTATTCTCAATTCATACCATGCCTATGCATCAACAATCGATATTGAAAAAGGGAATTAAAGCGATTGGTGAGGATGAATACTGGCGAAGTTTTCACATAGTAAATGGAAATAAATGGACAACAGAACAAGATGCAATTGTTGAATTGTTCAAAATTGTGCCTCTTGGATCGATACCACACAGAGTGATTAAATTAGCCCCAATCATGAAGTATACAATGTTTGTTCTAAAATATTTGCAAAATACCAGAAAATTAGAATGTGAGATTAATTAATACAAATTAATTGTACTTATCCTTTGATATTACCTATGGGCAATAATTTGGCAACGGGTTTGGTTAGATTGCCATCCAGTGCTGCTTTGACAACACTATCGAGATTCTTGTAGGCAATTCCAGCCTCCTCGGCCAGACCCTTGTATGATGCAGCCTTTACATATATCCCCTTCTTATGCATCTTTTGTTCAAGTTCCTTACCATCAATCTGTTTCTTGGCCCTCGATCTAGACATTGTCCTCCCTGAACCATGTGCAGAGCTACCAAATGCCTCATGCATTGATCCCTCAACACCGGCAAGAACATACGATCCAGTTTCCATGGATCCACCAATTATCACAGGTTGTCCATATTCCTTGTACTGTGGTGCAAGATCGGGGTGATTTGGTGGAAATGCACGTGTGGCACCTTTTCTGTGAACCAAAACACGTTTCTTTCTGCCATCAACAAGATGTTCCTCAAACTTGGCAATATTGTGACAGACATCATATGTGAGATGCATACCCAGCTCCTCGGCGTCCCTGCCAAATATTTTGGAAAATACCTGTCTGGTCTTGTACATCATATAAGCCCTGTTAGCAAAGGCAAAATTAGCTGCACTTGCCATGGCACCAAGATAGTTCTGACCATCTCTTGAGTGAATGGGGGCAGCTGCCAGTTCCTTGTCCCTAATCTTTAGTCCATACTTTGGCATATTATCCAAAAATGTTTTCAGATATTCAGAGGCCACCTGATGCCCAAATCCACGGCTTCCTGAATGTATCATTATCACCACCTGATTATCCTTGTTTATTCCAAATGCCGATGCAGTATCTTGATCGTAGACATTCTCCTTTTTAGCAACCTGGATCTCCAGGAAGTGATTGCCACTGCCAAGGGTTCCAATCTGGTTTCTACCCCTAGATTTGGCTTTATGAGAGATTAGCTCAGGCTTGGCATCTGGTATACTTCCCTGTTCCTCCATGAATAATCGATCTTCCTTCCAACCATAGCCATTATCAATTATCCAGTCAACACCATTGACCATGACATCATCCAACTGACGTGGTGATAGTGCAAGATCGCTCTTTCTACCAACACCTGCGGGAACTGCGATAAATAACTCATCAATTAATTGCTTTAATTTTGGTTGAACCTCATCCCGAGTCAAATTTGTCTGAATTAACCTCATTCCACAGTTAATATCAAAACCGATTCCTCCGGGACTGACGACTCCCTTCTCTGCATCCATGGCAGCCACACCACCAATTGGGAATCCATATCCCCAGTGCCCATCAGGCATGACAGAAACCTTATTGACAAGACCAGGTAATGTGGCGACATTGATTCCCTGTTTAATCACACCATTATCCAGATTGTTGAATAATTCCTCGTTGTAATAGATATGTACCGGGACATTCATATCTGGATCTGCAGATTTGGGGATCTCCCAGATTGTGTCAGATATCCGGTTTGTCAATCCTTTCAAATTTTCCATGATTTAGTATAATACTTGCTATTAATTAAAGATTAGATAAGTGGTTTCGATTTTTGCAAATAATGTAGAGCTGTTACTAATTTTGCATCTTACAAACATCTTAATATTGCACTATTGCTAACTTAATATACTTGAATTACCAATATATTAAATGAGGAGATTGGAAATACACCATTCCTCTGGTAATAATGGTAAGTATAAGACAAATTGTACTAGATGTTATGAAGCCCTTTGAACCTGATGTAATCATTTATGCTAATGCATTGGCCGAAATTGATTCAGTTGATTCAGTTAATATATCGTTAATTGAGGTAGATAAGGAAGTAGAGAATATTAAAATAACAATCGAAGGTGAAGGTCTAGATTATGACGAGATCGCAGCCGAGATTAAGAATTTAGCTGGTGCCATCCATAGTATCGATATGGTGGTCGCTGGTAAAAATATTATTGAGGCACAGAGTACGCCTCAAGATCTAAATCATCAATTCGTAGGGGGCCTCCCGGGTAGGTAATGAGGTCGGCAAAATTATTTAAAAAATTAAATGAATCTATGGAGATTGCAGGTGGTTGGGAGATATCCCGACGTTACGCAGTGATGAATGGATTCGATGGGATCTTAACAGTACTGGGAATTGTTCTGAGTACATATCTACTGGGAGTTGACACCCCCCGTCATGTTATAGGTCCGGGATTTGCCGCATCCATAGCGATCGGAGTATCTGGTTTCTGGATTGCATTTCTCACCGAGGAGGCAGAACAGAGCAGGGAAAAGGTGCACATGGAGAGTCAGATTTTTACATCTCTTGATGATACAATTGTATCCAAATCCGCAAAGGTGGCAGCATATGTCAATTCAATCATAGATGGTGCATCCCCCTTTATACTTGGTAGTATCTCACTTATTCCGTTTGCAATGGTAATGGTTGCTGATATATCAATGGAAATGGCTTATACAATCTCATTTGTGATCTCTGGAATAATGTTATTTGTACTGGGTATCTTATTAGGTAAGATATCAAAGAAGAATGGCTATATTATGGGCATGAAAACAGTAATGGCCGGAATCATTGTTTCATTGCTGGTATTTCTGCTTGAGTCTGGGGACTGACACCATACAATATTTACTTAATCCTATATTCCTCTAAATCTAAATAATAATCAATTATCAAGTATAATCTAATCAATTCGCAAGTTTATCAATTAATAAACGGGTTTAAGTTCATGATTTGATCTGTTTCAGATATTTTTCAGGTAGGTTCTCTATTACAGAATCAAATAAATTGAAGTATTTTTCAGCTCTCTCAGGATTGACCATTTTATAAAATATTAATTTTCCATGAACTATCTGTATATGCTGTAATACCTCAATTTCAGTTTTATTCTCAATATATCTCAATTTATCAATCTCAGATCGTAATAAATGTCTCCATTTTCTTGAGACATTCAAATCATCATTAATGGTAATTCCGGTTACTTCCTGTCTGTTGTTATTTCTTAAAATTCTTAATTTGGATCGTTTAATATTGAAATCCTCTGATTTAATTATACTTATGATTTTATACATAATATCAGATAATGAAATAGTACTGTCCGCTGAAATAGAGATATCATCCGCGTATCTTGAATAGGATAGATTATAGTATGTAGCCAATCCTGCCATTCTATTGTCCAAACGTCTACATATGATATTGCTGATTACCGGACTCGTGGGTGCACCCTGAGGCAATGTGCGTACACCAGTTGAGACGTAATAATTCTTCGCTTTCACAGCAAGGATTTTTCTCGGTGCCTCAGTACATATCATTGCCAGGATCGATGCAATTTTCCCCGAATATCCAAGGGATCTGAACATTCCTGTCACTCTAAAATAATTAATAGCGAAGAAGAAATCCTCAATATCCAGATTAATAACCAGAGCACTATTCAGATGGGAACTAGCATTATTTACTATTGATTTACTCTTAATAAAGCCAAAACATTGATCTGGTAAGGGGATCAGATCAAGTATTTTTTCTTTTATTCCATACTGTAATTGTTTTAAATATTCTTTGGGTGCCCATATATGCCTCATAGTGCCATCCTTTTTGGGAATTTCAAATCTGTAGTAATGATTGGTTGTTGTTATATCTTTATGATAGATGTACCATTTAAGTTTGGATAGTTCTATGTCAAAGAAAGCACATAGATCAACCTCCGTTAGTAGGAGAGGTAATTTATTTTCCT
>DAOUUM010000071.1 GCA_030668165.1 Candidatus Heimdallarchaeota archaeon | reverse complement strand
TTTATCAAATTCTGATTTACTCACCTTATTTTTATCGACAATTGTATTTTGATTTTCTTTGCAAATATTGATGTAGTCTCTGATTACTCTCGTATCACGGTAAAGTATCTGATTAAGTCTAATAAGAGAATTATTTCTCATCAAATCAGTATTAATCTTTACTTTGGCCCCGAAATAAGTCATATCAATCAACTAACATCTTTACGTTTGATCTATAATAATACTAGTATTTTAATTATTTAAGCTACTATAGGCAGAATTGAAATTGAATATATCTAGATAAATAATCTATGCCCTAATATTCTAGTATAAGATCTAGGATTCTAGTCTGTCCAATATCAAATTAGAAACCAAATATAAGAGTTGATATCCTATTATTCACTTTCTAATAGCTCTAAATTTAAATTGATCTTTTGTCAAGGTGTAATCATTTTTAAGTAGTATCCTTATATTCGTGAATGCGTGTCACTAATCATTCATTATGAAAATAAGCTTCAATAATATAATATCCAATATATTTCCATTTCATTAACGTCTAAATAAACAAAGAAAAATAAAAATAGGTGAAAAATTATAATACAATATGCCTAAATCACCAAAGTATGTTTTCATTTTGGGATCTGTTATTAGTGGGCTGGGGAAAGGAATAGTGACCTCAGCACTGGGGAAGTTATTACAAGTCAGGGAACAGAATCTAGTTCTGGCGAAGATTGACCCATACTTGAATATTGATGCTGGGACCATGAACCCAATTGAGCATGGTGAGGTTTTCGTCACCGATGATGGAGGCGAACTAGATGTTGATTTTGGACATTATGAAAGATTTTTAGGTATTCCAATGACCAAGAGGCAAAATATTACAACTGGACAGATTTACTACAGTGTGATTCAAAAGGAAAGAAAGGGTGAATTCCTAGGTAAAACTGTGCAGGTGGTCCCTCACATAACAAATGAAATTATTCTCAGATTAAAAGAATTAGAGGCCACTTTCTCCCCAGATGTGATGCTTATAGAGGTGGGTGGAACAATTGGAGATATTGAATCGCAACCTTTCATGGAAGCGATACGTCAGATGAAGAGAGATCTGCCCAGAGAGAATATTCTGACAATTCTCTTAACCTATGTACCCTTTCCACCACATATTTCTGAACATAAAACTAAACCAACACAGCATTCAGTGAGTACATTGAGATCTCTGGGTTTGTCACCAGATGTGATTGTATGTAGAAGTGAGATAAGTGTTGATAAAAAAACAAGGGATAAGATAGCTTTCTTCTGTGATGTCCCTGATTATGCGGTATATGATCTACCGGATCTGAATTCTGTATTTGAAGTACCCCGGTTCCTATCTGATCAGAGTCTAGATGATTTTGTTGCTAACAGATTAAATCTGGATTTACCCCCTCCTCATTGGGAGGAGATTGAAGATTTGGTATCAAAAATAAATGCTACTCATAAAAAATTGACAATTGGAATTCCTGGAAAGTATACTGACCTGATAGATTCATATATTTCGGTCAATGAGGCTCTCCAACATGCTGCACTGCAGTATGGTTGGGAGGTTGAATTGAAGCATCTGGCCACCGAGGAATTTGAAGAGGATGAAAATTCGGTGAGAGTACTGGATGAGGTTGATGGAATACTAGTGCCCGGTGGATTTGGTGATCGGGGAACTGAGGGTAAGATACTTGCAATAAAATATGCCAGGGAAAATGGTATTCCGCTACTTGGAATATGTCTCGGATTTCAACTGGCTATTGTTGAGTTTGCCAGACACGTATTGAATCTTGAAAATGCAAATTCAACCGAAATGAATGAAAACACTCCTCATCCCGTAATATGGTTGCAGGAGGAACAAAAACATATCTCAGATAAGGGAGGTACGATGAGGCTGGGATCATATCCCATTGAATTGATCGAAGATACTTTGATTCATCAATTATATAGTACTTCATCTATTAATGAGAGACACAGACATAGGTATGAGATGAACTCTTCATATTTTGATAAATTCAAAAATTCAAGCCTCAAGCTAACCGGTTTTTATAATAAACTTGTAGAATCTATGGAAATAGAGGGTCATCCTTACTTTGTCGGGACACAATTTCATCCTGAATTCAAAAGCACACCATGGAATCCCTCCCCACCATATACGGGACTGATAAAGGCTGCAATCAAACAAAACGAAAAAAATCGGGAGGAAAAATATGTTTGATGCACTCAATGAAATTATTGAAAGGGAAAGATTGAGATTACAGGAACAATTTAATTGGATACAGCAGTTCTCAGATCTATTAAAAACCATAAATATCATGGATAAACCTTTTGCAGAGCCAAATCTAGTAAATTCTATGCCAGATAGCATTCCCAGTATAACAAGAATATCTGGAGTTGATGGTGGTGTGGTATCCGAAGCATTCTCAGGTTTTGATGTTATATTGTACAGGGCCGTTGGTGTCACCTTTCATGGCATTGGAGACAGAGTGCAGGCAAAATACACCCCCAATTTTGATCCGGAACCGAAAATCTTTCTAACCCCCTCGCTATCGTCCAGATTTGAATTCAGTCGAATTAGCACATTGTTACGTCTCCTGGTTGAGTATAATGTTGCCACTGAGACAATAAAGACGGAAAATCCTACCATCCTGTTTCTGGACGGTAAAGTTGCTCCTCTAAACTCAGATTTCTCAGATATCACCACTAGAACAAAAGCTCTTGCTCAGATAGAGTCTGAAGTTAAAGAGGCATACAGAGACCTGATCAATGTTGCGGATGATAACAATGTACTGATCTGTGGAGTAATCAAAGATTCCCGATCCCGTACACTCACCAATGAATTAATTCAGCAGATACCTCAATGGATAAGAGATGGCAAATTAAAATCTGAAGATATCAAGGGTTGGAGTAAAATATTACCTGAGATGCTGGATCAGAATTTTACTAATCAAATACTGAGAAAAGGTGAGAGAACTGCCTGGCAGGAGATCCCTGCTCCCAACTGGCTCCCACCAAAGTACAATGCCAAAGTACTGACATCACTGATAAGACCCATTACTGAGGACAGGCCAATCAAAATCGAGGTACTCTTAACCAATTTGGAAAATAATGATAATATAATTGATCTGGCCATGGGAGCCCTATCAGTCCTCTCAAACCACGGACTACCAAATGCCATCCCCACCATAATCATAGAGGCGGATGATAGAACCCGACTGTCACAGGAGCACCTGGAACCAGTTATTAATCAGATATCTATATCTCTGGGCATTGCCAAGGATCAGCTAAGGAAAAGAAGGGCATTTAGAAGCACGCTATCCTAAATTATTCACTTTTATCAGTCCCCCTGTTAATTTATAAGCTTTTATACCTATAATTACATATGACAGGGATTCCAGGTCTTGGTACAGCGGTAGCTACACAGGATACGCCCAATCCATTAGAATTTCATTTTGTAATTTCGGATGAGACTGCGAGATCATTTGTAGAGACAGGCATGTTTGTTCAGGTGAAACAAGAGGATCAATTGATAATTGCTAATGTTCAATCACTGCACAGGACCAATCGTTATTTTTCCTCTCCAGATCTGATTCATGGGTCATCACAGGGTCTAACAGTACATTCAGTATACCCTGCAGAGAGATGGGATTACCTGATAGCACAGACCAAAGTACTGGGTTCATATCGAGATGGATTGAAATTCAGATCCACCAAACCGATTTTACCCGGATCCAAGGTGGAGATGGTCTCAAAGGAAATATTATCCAGATTTTTGGGTATTGACACTAAGGGATTGAATATAGGACATATCAGACAATCCAGCCTCAAAGCTAAAATAAGCATGGACAGATTACTTCAGAAGCATCTTGCCATTTTGTCAATATCTGGTGGAGGAAAATCATACTCAACCTCGGTGATAATTGAGGAAATATTACTCAGAGATAAGAAAATTGGTAGACCTGCTGTAATCATGTTTGATGTACATGGTGAATACAGGGCATTGCAATCATTGAAGAATGATTCCAAATTCAAAGATGCCAAAATTGAGAGAATCAATGCAGGTAAGATCAAGATGGCTCTTGGACATATGAATCCATCAGATTTTGGCCGGATATTTCCATCGATGAGTTATCCCCAGAAAAGAGAGTTAAGCCAGGTTCTAAATCTGTTGAAATCAAGTAATAAGCCAATTACAATGGATGCCATAATTAATTCTGTCATTAATCGTGAGATGAATCCACTGATCAAGGAAGCATTATTGGGCTGGTTAAACCAGCTTAAGCATACATATCTATTCAGCAACTCAGAGACACCGGATCTTGAAAATATGATTAAACCAGGTAAGCTGGTAATTCTTGATCTGGCCGAGATCACCTCTTTGTGGATCAAACAGATAATAGTTCACTATTTTCTATCCAGACTTTTTGATTTGAGAAGAAGAAAGATTATTGCACCAGTCGTTTCATTTATTGAAGAGGCACATCAATTTGCGCCTGAAATGGAATCCAGTTCCTCAAAATCAATTATTCACACTATAGCCAGAGAGGGAAGGAAATTTCTGTGCTCACTGGTGCTGATAAGTCAGCGACCGGTCAATCTATCTACCACGGCTCTCTCACAATGCAACTCACATCTGATAATGAGAATACTTAATCCTCATGATTTGGCATATATAGGGAAAACATCCGAGGGGATTACCAAGAGCACTCTTGGTATGCTAACCTCTCTGGGTGTTGGTGAAGGGTTACTAGTGGGCGAGGCAGTGAACTATCCAATTTTTGTACAGATCAGGAAGAAACTATCCAGTACCGCATTTGATGAGGCTCTTATCAGTTCTGAGAGTATAAAATATGAATACTTGCAGATTGAGAAAAAGCTATAGGAATCCCCATATCAGAAAATAGATCCATTATTCTTGATGTGGAACATAATTTTATCTCTATTGTCGGATTCATTACACATTATATTTGAATCCCAAAAAACAGAACAAAATAAATGTGTACTAGCTTAACATTTAATTGACTAGTTCTATTTGTTCAATTATAATGGCTGAATCACAGTTTAGATTACCTTGGGTTCCTTTAATTAAAAGACCCAATTTCAGATTTTATAAAGTAAGATTTAGTATCCCAACAAGAATACCCCCAAATGTGCTATATCTGGCAATCTATTTGAGTATCTTCTACATCTTTGCAGGTGGCGTGTACGACCTTGTAAACAAGGACACAATCGCTTTTGGAACCGATGCAGATGGTGGCCCTCAATTATTCTATCCCAGTCAGGATCGACAGTTCTTACTTGAGGGACTTGCTGCCGCACTTGTTATGTTCATGGGAGCTGCTGGTATTTATTTACTAGGTCAAGCAACCTCTGATCCACATGATACTGGTAGGGCATCCTCTTATCAGATAATTGGTGGAATTCTCATTTTGATAGCATTCATTATGATTTCAAGTATGTTCAATTGTAAAATTAATCCCGGTAGTTGTTGAGTTCAAGAAAATTAATAATAAGCAGGAGTTATACCCTGAATAATCTGAATTGCAAGTGAAGCCTCGCGAATTACATCTGGATTATGATCCCGGTTCACTATTTTCAATAATTCAGATAGAGCTAAATTGGCTTTCATTTTTGCCAGGGTTTGAATTATACATATTCGTACCTCATCATCTTCCTCATCATTAAGTATAACTATCAGCGGTTTAACTGTTGTAAGATCCTCGAACCATGTAATAGTTTCCAAAACTCGTTTTTTTACCTCTGTTTCTTCAGTATCCCTCAATAGCTGAATAATATGTTCCATAAGGTTCTGATCCTTGAAAATTTCAAGTTTTTTCACAGCATTTTTCCTGTTAAACTCATCATTGGACCCTAAGCGGGATAATAATTGATTGAAGCTAAGTTCCTCTTCCATTGTATGAGAGTTTGCTAGATGATCAATATTTAATATTTATGTACTGCGAGCTTGTTATTTCTTCACATAACAGAAGATGAATGTGAAAAATAATAAAAAGTAAAGTAATTGTATAGTAATAAAATATCAATTGATAATAAATACAACTCAATTTTATTATATCCAATTATAATTTGGATTTTATGAATTCCGATATAGTTGATCTAAATCTTGGCATGGATCAAAATATCATTGAAACCCTGGAGGCACAGCAATACCACATAGTTGGCAAGCATTCTGGTGTAAAATTATGTCACTGGACAAAGCATGATATCAAAGATCAGGGCTCCTGTTACAAGGATAAGTTCTATGGCATTGCAGCCTACAGATGTCTACAGGCATCACCTGCACTGGCTTGGTGCACCGAGAGATGTTCTTTCTGCTGGCGCAGTGAGAGTTATGCGATGGGAGATGATATGTCAAATATAAAACATGAAGATCCCAAATCTGTTTTACATGGTATGATAGAGGGGCAGCGTATTTTACTAAGTGGATATGGTGGAAATCCCAAGGTAAAACGAAGTAAGTGGGAAGAGGGGAATGAACCCAAGCATATTGCAATCTCCCTATCTGGAGAACCCACACTGTACAAACATCTAGATGAATTCATTGGATTATGTCATGATGCGGGAATGACAACATTTTTGGTAACAAATGGAACTCAGCCCGAGGTTCTTGCAAATCTGGAGAATCTGCCAACACAATTATATGTAACAGTGGCTGGAGGAACCCAGAGAACTCATTCTAGCATAACAAGACCCTTTAATCCAAAATTGGCCTGGGATAAATTAATGGAGACTATTGATCTATTACCCTCAATCAATACCCGAAAGGTGATGAGAATGACCCTAGTTAAGGACCACAATATGATTGAACCGGAAAAATATGCAGAACTATTTTTACGATCAGAAGCTCATTTCCTGGAGGCAAAGGGATATGTGTCAGTAGGAGATGCAAGATTAAATCATGGATTTGAGAGAATGCCCAGTCTAGAAGATATCGTTGAGTTCAGTCATGAAATCATTGCATATGCCCCTGATAAGATCAAGATTATTGATCAATCAGCTTCCTCTTGTATAACATTGATGGCTCAAGAGGATTATCCTTGGAGAAAGCTAAAATTTTCATACTAAAATAATGCAAAGTGATAGAAGAAAATTATTCAACATTCGATGATTCATTCGATGATTATAAATTACAAAACGTATTCGATGACCTTAAGCTCAATTTTTTTTTATTGGTAGAGTATTATGTATAGGTGGTTCACATGTCCATTGAAAAGCAAATTAAAGAAGCAACAGACATATTAAATAACATTTCAGAAGATCAAACAGTTCCCCGTAATATCAGAAGAGCAGCCACTCAGAGCCTTACCACCCTTGCAGACAAGGAAATGGAGGTTCACGTTCGTGCAGTGAATGCTATTGAATTACTTGAAGATATTTTGGGAGATCCAAATTGTCCATACCATGCAAGAACACTCATCTGGCACGTAATCACCAGGTTGGAATTACCAACTGATGGTGATAGAGATGATGATGGGGATGAGGATGAAGAATATGAGGAGGACGATTATTATGAGGAGGAAGAAGAAGCTGAATGGGTAGAGGAGGAAGAAGTGGAAGAAAAGAAAGAGGAAGAAAAGAAAGTTGAGAAAGAAGATGATTGGCAACCAGAATGGTCAGACGATTTCGAAGATGAATGGGGCGATAATGATGACGAAGCAGATGAAGACTAATCAAAACTTAAGCTGATCGCAAGAACACCTGGCGAGGTACCCAAGCCTGGCCCAAGGGGCGTGCCTCGAAAGCATGTGTGCTCCTGCACTCGCGGGTTCAAATCCCGTCCTCGCCATTTTATCTCATTTAGTGCATTTCTTATCCGAAAGTATGAATCTAGTGTACAATTTCAAGGTATTAGATCGCAAGTATTTTTTTATCTATTTAGATAGTGGGTTCAGAGAATATGCAATCCACTGAAGAGCCCCAAATATATCAGAGTAAAAATATTATCAGAATTGTTACTGCAACCTCTTTATTTGATGGACATGATGTCTCCATAGGAATCATGAGGAGAATACTACAGGATTCCGGAGCCGAGGTTATTCACCTTGGACATAATCGAAGTGTCAAAGATATTGTGAAAACCGCAATTCAAGAAGATGCGCAGGGAATCTCAGTGTCCAGTTATCAGGGAGGGCATATGGAATTCTTCAAATACATGAAGGATCTTCTTGTTGAGTACGGTGCACAACACATCAAAATATTTGGTGGTGGAGGAGGAGTGATTGTACCTGACGAGATCAAAGAGCTTCATGATTATGGTATTGACAGAATCTTCTCTCCTGATGATGGTAGAGAAATGGGATTGCAGGGAATGATTAATCTAATTCTCAAAGAATGTGATTTCTCAACAGCAAAATACCAGTTATCGGGATCAGCAAAGACAAGAGAGGAAAAATGGAGATCAACCGCAGGTCTGATATCAGATATCGAGAGGAATCTATCAGGAGAATCTGATAGCAAAATTGATGTTAAAGCAAGCAGAGAAATACCAATTATTGGGATCACAGGAACTGGTGGTGCTGGAAAATCATCCCTCACTGATGAGATTATCAGAAGGTTTTTACTTGATTTTACCGACAAGACAGTTGCTCTACTATCCATTGACCCAACCAAGAGAAAGGGAGGAGGAGCACTACTTGCCGATAGGATCCGTGTTAATTCACTAACCCATTCGGACAGGATCTATATGAGATCACTGGCAACGAGAAGGGCAAATCTCTCCACAAGTGAGGCTCTGGAAGATGCTATTAAAGTCTGTAAGATGACTGATTATGATATTATTGTTGTGGAGACCAGTGGTATTGGTCAATCAAGTACTGAGATCATAGATTTGGCAGATATCTCACTATATGTGATGACAACGGATTATGGTGCATCCACACAGCTTGAGAAAATAGATATGATTGATTATGCTGATTTCATAGCAATCAATAAATTTGAGAGAAAGGGGGCATTGGATGCCTTACGTGATATCACCAAACAGTACAGAAGATCTCGTAAATTATTTGACTATGATGCAGTAACTGATGAGAGTTTGCCAATTTTTGGTACCATGGCCAGTCAATTCAACGATAGTGGGGTCAATAGCCTCTATCTCAGGATGATTGAGAAGGTGAATGAAAAGTATGGTGGATTTGAATCAAGACTTCAAACCATCGTTGATCTACCCCTGGGTAATTCAAAGCGAAATTATATAATTCCACCAGATAGATACAGGTATCTGGCAGAGATTGCAGATACCCTGCAGGATTACGAGACATGTGCTGAGGAACAGGCCAATTATGCCAGGAAACTGTGGCATCTGACCGAGAGTAAGAAATTACTCGAGGAGGCAACCGAACCACTGGACCCAAAACAGCAAAATCAACCCCCTCGCATAGAGGATCTACCCAGCGATCTGACTGACAAACTAGACTCACAGATTGAGTACTATACTGGTCAGATTACTCCAGAGAATTTGAAACGGATAACTAAATGGGAGGAATTGAAACTGAAATATGCGGGTGATGAGTTTGTTTACACTGTGAGAGGTAAGGATATCAGAATCCCCACCAATCATATCTCATTATCAGATACCAGAATCTCCAAGGTGGCATTGCCCAGGTTCAAGGACTGGGGAGAGCTCTTAAAATGGCAGCTACTTGAAAATGTGCCAGGATCATTTCCATACACAGCCGGAGTTTATCCATTCAAGAGAAAGGGAGAGGATCCCAC
>DAOUUM010000507.1 GCA_030668165.1 Candidatus Heimdallarchaeota archaeon | reverse complement strand
TATCCAGTATCACCTTTATTTCATCTTTTTGCATAGCTAACAACTTAATTTCGATACAATCATAATATTATTATCTGATGGAAATATAAGTATATTTGTCGATCCTAATATTTCTAGTATAATTATTTTAAATTTTCGATTTGGTCGAATTAATTTCATTTGACTATAACAATGACAACAGATAGAAATATCATGATAGAATATGTGCATTATGGAACAAGATCAGCAGCTAATTGACTCATTTGAGGTCATCGAGGATCCTGTAAGATTCAAAATATTTTCAGAAATTTTCTTGAAAAGCAGGATAACTGCAACTGAGTTGCTTGAAGTGATATCTATTAACAGATCAACCTTAAGTTTTCATCTCACAAAAATGGTCAAGGCAAATTTACTCACAGTGGAGATGAATCCCACAGGCCGTGCAACTAAATATTACAGTCTGGCAACAACCAGATTCAAGATAGAACTGGGTGAACACAGCTTCTCCGAATCCACATCAGTTGAAGAGAGAAAGAGATTACTCATATTAAAACTCCGACAGGTGGCGATGGAATTCAAGGTCGGGGGTCAGATCATGGCACAGTATACTGACAAATTGTTGAAAGATGGCCAAATCACTAATATCAGGGCTTCCAATTCCAAACTTACAGTTAAATCAGAAAATTACGAGGATAATTTAATCAATGGAGGAATTTTTTACGTTACCAGAGAACAGTCAGAGAGGTTTATGCAAAAAATTAGCAATGTTCTTGAAGATATCAAGCAGGAACTTGTCGAAAGTGCACAAAAACCGGTTGAGATGACAGATATTATTGTCTTGGGATCACTACCTCTCGATCAACCAGTAAAAATAATTATTAAACGAAAAGAGCACTGAATAGATTTTAATATTTATTATTTATCGAAATCGATTCAAGTACTATCTACCACTTCTAATCTTGTAAATTCAGTACTCATAGATTTGACTCGGTGATTTCTGAGAATTTGTTGGATGTGTACATCCACCAGTCTTAAGAATGCGGGGGGTACTGCTCTGGCATCCGTTTCATAACTCAAAAATGCAAAATCATTTTCCAGAAATAGTGGTTTGAGAATACCTTCTGATATTCTGAAAGGTAGACAGGCAAAAGGACCAAGGATGAATACTCCATCATAATCCTCGCTCATTGCTTCTACAGCTTTTCCAACGGTTAATACTGTTTCACCTGTAATGGTGGGATCTATATGGTCTGCTGCATAATCAATTATCCTATCAACATTATTTTGCTCAGCAATCAATAGGTTGGTTTTCTCAAATTTGGATCGAAAGCTGCTCTCAACTCTTTCCAATACCTTGGCATATACCCAGGATGCCATATAATTCCGTCCAGAACTGGACCCACATGAGACTGCTGCTTTCAATAATCCTTTCTTGATTTTCAAGGGTCTTTCAAAATTATTGGAGTGTATCATCATATCATCCCTTGGACCGTAAATCAGTATTTCTGAGAGATCAACTGGTTTCAAAATGATATCATACTCTGCATATCGTTCCACTAGACCCTGAAAGAAGAAGGGATCAAACCTTACGAAGAAATCACCAGTGACAATTACCTTGGGTAACTCCTGGGGATTCTTCAACAGTGGTATCTCAGATAGTTGATCAATAAATTGAGGTAGATAATAATCAAATTCTGCCCTGGTATGGCAATTATCAAGTAATGCCCTCCAGTTATCAGTTAACATCTGTAAACCTTTTTTATTAGAAGCAACCTCTAGAACATTGTGTATCTCAATCATAATATCCCCTAGACAAACTCCCAGTGGAAAATGCTTGAATAGATCAATTTTACTCATGTTATAGAGATTATTCCAGGTTAGATGAGGAGTGAACAGGAAGATATCCTCTAATTCATACTCCTCGATAAATTGGTTCAGAAGGTCGGTATAGGAGGCAACCACACAGGGGGCACCACCTGCAATCATGTACAGTGCAATAATTTCTCCCGGTTCTCTGTTCTCATATATCTCAAGCATCTGGCCGATATAAATGGGCATAGGAAGACATTCGTTCCCAGAAGTGTATTGTAGTCCCCTGTCAAGCTGATCTATCGATAACTCCACAGGATCTGCTGCGTTGTATCCCACCCAGCGGAAAACCACAGGGAATATTTCACTATGATATTTGGAGAAGACAGGAAAATGGAATTGTATCCTGTTATCTTCCAGTTTTAATTTCTCTCCAGAAGAGGTATGGACAAGATAATCCCCATCATCTTCCACTAATTTGCATATATTGAATGATTTGGACTCTACAATTTTTTGAGACATCCTGTAATTTTGAATAATCTCCAGATATGCCTCTATCCTGGTTAAAGTTCCAGCATCAGCAGTATGTGAATCAATATCTAATTTCAGGTAGGGT
>DAOUUM010000199.1 GCA_030668165.1 Candidatus Heimdallarchaeota archaeon | reverse complement strand
CGAAATAAGGAATGTAATCATAATTGGTGGAGGGCCAGCAGGCTACACCGCAGCTATATACGCAGCACGTGCCAATCTTAAACCCCTGGTAATTGCAGGATACCAAGCAGGTGGTCAGTTGATGATCACAACCGAGGTGGAGAACTACCCTGGATTTCCAGAAGGAGTTACCGGCCCCAAGTTGATGGATGATATTGGTGATCAGGCCAAGAGATTTGGTGCAGAAATGCTTAATGAGGATGTCACCGAGGTTGAATTAACCCAGAGACCATTTACTGTCAAGACATATGACAAGGAATTCAAAGCACATTCTGTTATCATCTCAACAGGTGCCACCGCCAGATGGCTTGGTCTTGATGGTGAACAGGAACTGATTGGTGCAGGTCTGAGTGCCTGTGCTACCTGTGATGGAGCATTTTTCAAGGAGAAAATTGTCGCTGTTGTCGGTGGTGGAGATTCTGCCATGGAAGAGGCTCTGTACCTGACCAAACATGCATCAAAAGTTTATATACTTCACAGAAGGGATGAACTACGTGCATCCAAGATAATGAGGGAAAGGGCAATGAACCATCCAAAAATTGAGATATTGTGGAACAAGGTAGTGGACCAGTATCATGCCAAGACCGAGGGATTCTTCAAAAAGCTCACTCACATCACCATAAAGGATACCCAGAATGCTGAACTTAGTGAACTGGTACTTGATGGAGTATTTGTTGCCATTGGACATATTCCAAACACCAATATATTCAAGGGAATGCTGGATCTGGATAGTGAGGGTTATATTCTAACCGGAAAATTCACCCAGACCTCACTTGAGGGAGTGTATGCATGTGGAGATGTGGTTGATACCAGATATCAGCAGGCAATCACAGCAGCAGGAGATGGTTGCAGATCAGCCATAGATGTCGAAAGATGGCTAGCAGAGCAGGGAATTGAATAATACACCATTATATAGTAACCTAAGAATCGCACGAAAATTCTAAACACATTAACCAAATTCATTTTTTATACAATAAACGCTTTTATTAATTGAACCTATAATGGTTGTGCACAAATCCATATCACATAATATTTTGTGAAAAGGGATAACATTGAGGCGATATTATGGCAACAGCATTCATATTAATTAACACAGATGTAGCGGCAGAAGAAAGCGTAATGGAAAAATTGAAAGAACTACCCGAGGTGGTTACCGTCCATTTGGTCTACGGCATATACGACCTGATCGTCAAGGTACAGGCTGATAATCTAGACGACCTTAAGAAAGGAGTCACTGGTGATCTACGTAGTGTTGATGGTATCAGAACTACCATGACCATGATTGCAGTGAACGATAAATAGATTCGATAATTCCAAATTTATCTACACTTATCAGTTTAAAATTATATCATTTGCATTGGTGTAGATCATTTTATTGATAAATCACGAAAAATAAGAAAAAATATTGAATTATAATTATTGGGGAAAATTCAAGGATTCTCAACCTGAGATGAGATTTGATCCCTTGCAATCATTCATAGATGATGGACAGATATTTGGATTCAGGATACTGATCAGTTCATCTAGAACTTCAAGACCCAGAGAGTACAAGAGATCAAAGAGGGCAGCACAGATCAGTGATAAAAACGATTCAGTTCTATTGGATGTGATCACCGGTAAGGAGCTGGCTATTGTTCTTGATGCTGATGGTGAGTCGATTGACCTGCCTGCTGATGATGCGAGATATCATAGACTGGAGAAATATGATGGGGTAACCATCATCAACAAGTATCCTCCATTCTCACAATCAATTGATGAGGGGAGACGGGAGAATGGGATTGCAATGGTTGCAATTCCCACAAAATTCAGCGATACCTTAACTGATTCAGAGGCAGTGTACTACATCTTCCGATCGATGTTCTCTGCAATAAGAAATTTGACTGATGATAATCTCAGATCCAGTGTGGTATTCATGAATGTTGGTAGGAGTTCGGGGGCATCACTCAGACACCTGCATGCCCAGGCATACATGACCCGTGAACTGCATGGCCTACTCGCATATGGATTCATCAGAGCATTTGCTAGTAATGATGAATGCTTTACATGCAAGATGGCCAATCACAAAGGTATCATCACTGATCATCTCAAACAGAGTATTGATCTGGATCGGATGATCATATGGGAGGATGATAATATCAGACTGATACAACCCTTTGCACCTATCAGATTATTGTCGCTAAGGATACTACCCAAGCAACATATCAACCGGGTGGAAAAGATGAGTGATGATGCTATCAAATCACTTGGCAAGGCAATGAGTATTGCCCATCAGGTACTGGGTAATGCTGATATTCCATGGCCCAATATGAAGGACCATTCGATTGCCTTTCGTCAGACAAATAATAGTGATGACTTTCATATCATCATCGATATACTATCGACCATTCCGCTGGGTGGATCAGAAACAGTGGATTATCTGAGTGTAAGCACTATTGATCCATATGATCTGGCAGAAAATTTTAGGAATGCTCTGAAGAATATTAAAGAAATAATTGATTAGTATTTTTTAGGATTGTCAATAATAAATTGTCTCGGATACACTCACCATTCTACTGTCATATACGAAATCCAGGTCAAAATGGTAGTATATACTCTTAACGTATGCGAATTCCTTTCCACATTCTGAGAAATTCAAGCCGAAATAGTAGATATACAATTGAGGTTCTGTAATATTTAATGTAAATTCCTCAGCGTAAGAATAGAATTCCGAAGTGTTATAGGAACGGATATGCATATTGAATTCAAGTTCAAGTACAATTGCAAATCTGAAATAAGCAGTGAAGTTGAATTCACCTGTCTCAAAACCAAGTGAATCGGTATCATTGAAATAAATATATTCCACCTTCATAATCTCGTAGGGATCGCGTAAATCTAATTGATCAACTCCATATTTATGAGAGCCCATATCAAATGGGGACTCAACTGAATCATAGATCCCACTAACTTCAAGTATGAGCATGAATACTATTTGAAAATTCGCTATATTAATTTCCTCTATATGATTTTGATAGACTGGACCGTTGAAAGAAGAGATTAAAATTATGTAATCTCGTTTAATATCACCTTTGATCTGATACCCAAGGTGGTCATCTATACTTAGTATTCTCCCTCCTATTGATACATCATCAATATGGAATCCAAGAGAGCAGGATAATTCAAGTGTGAAATTTCCCTTTGCAATTAATAGAAACTCAACACTAAATGAGATATATTCGAATTTTGAATCATTATTGGTATCAATGCCTTCAACAAAGGAAAGGGTCTCGTTTTCCATCAGATTGACATGGCTCGGATCAATATATTCCTCAGGTGGTAGTTGAATTACTACAAGAGTAGTGACGACTGATATAACGAGGATGATGATGAGAGTGCTTGCATTGATTTTACTGATGCCCATTATCTAAAATATTGTCTATAGACACTAATAAGAATGATTGGAGCATGGTAAGGAAAAGCTCAAACAGAAATAGTGATGATGATTTACATCTAATCATCGATTTACTATCAACCATTCCGCTGGGTGGATCGGAAACCGTGGATTATCTTAGTATAAGCACTATTGATCCTTATGATCTGGCTGACAGGTTCAGAGATTCAATACATAAATAGTTGATATTTTTATAAGTTCACATGGGTTTTCTGGCGAGTAAAAAGAGATAGCCGATCGAGAAAACCAGTTCATTGTTCTTTTGTAATTTTTTATGAAGTTTTATCAGGTAATCCAGATGTGAATCGACTGAGAAATCATCTACTATCCATGGAATGGCTTTTAAGTAGTATACAATAGATCCCACATCAAGGTACCTCACACTTCCCTGCCAAAGCTCTGCAAATTCGATGATCAATTCTGATTGATTTTTTAGTGTGTTCTTGACATAATCCAGGGTAAAAAAATCATATTTGAGGCTCTCATCAAAGAACTCAACAAAATCCCTTTCACTTGTACCCTCAACCTGTCTGGTGAAGAATATCCCACCAGGTTTCAGAATTCTATTCACCTCTGCAATGTTGTAGGCACTGTGTCTGCTCAGTATAAGGTCAAAACTATCATCAGGAAATGGCAGCTCAGCAGTCAAACTGTCATCAGCATAAACCACCTCAATTCGCAACGGCGAGAGATTCTTCCGAGATAGTTCTAGGTTTGGCAGATATCCCTCAGTGGCCAAAGTCTTTTCAGGTAAGACATCCTTGAAATTCCTCAGTACCTCTCCACCTCCAGTACCGATATCAAGTACTGATGTGGATCCTATGATCAACTCCCTTGCCTTATCCATGTAAGAGATATGAGGAATATCCTCAACACGTCTACCCAGCAGGTGTGAGAAGTCCCAACCCTCAAAGGGTTCCTGTTCCTCTGCTCTCCACTGTGCAATTATATGATCGTCGACTACATCTGATCATCGGTATAACATTATATAAGAATAAGAGTGGTCCCCGGGAAATTGACCTATTATTTAGAATTATGCATGGGAGGAGCGGAATACTGCAATAGCATCCTGATAAAATCAGGTAAACTGGGTACCTTTCATCACTAATTCGCGTGTCATTTTTTGCTTAATTATAGTGATGATTGATTGATGATAAACGTTTATTTTCGCTTTTCAGCCAATTTACTATCATTTTATAGTGATGATGTCATCACAGGCCTTCTTTTCTAGACTGTACACTTACGATGAAATAGTGATATTTATTCATCGATCATCACTAAAATATTATGCTAATTAAATAGACTATATGTTATTGATGATGATCATCACTAACCATCATCATTAAATATCATAATGGACAATAGAAATAACCTGAAGTGATGATATCATCACTAAATATCAAATTACAGACCTTTATTATGGATTTTACCAATATACATCGATGGCCATCACTAAGTATTACAATTAAATTAACGATGAAATAATCATATTTAGTGATGATATTTGCTAAAAATTATCTTATCTTCTTTGATGATATTCACGTATAAAGCTTACAGCTACATGTGTTTACGAGGATCTGGATCTCTTCTCCCTCTACTATTTTTCAATATTCTTTGAATATCTGTTATATAGTAATTAAATGCATTAAATTCACCTTTCCAATCTTCAGGCACTATCCCATATTTCCTGATAAATTCGTGACCAATCATACTCATCATTTTTGTGGGTCGTTTTTCATCATCGGTAATAATAATTTCAATAATACTCTCAAAATCCATGAAATGAAAAAATATCCCACGTATTTCTACTTTTTCTACCTTGTTTATCTCATTCCAATGGCATACATGTGGAATTATGAACGATTCAAATTCTTCGCTAGTAAATTCATCATGGGCTTGATTCACGTATGATACTAGAAGGTATCCAGGTACACGAACTAAATAAACAGCAAATACGGTCATCATTTAAATTGGAGAATTATTTTATTTATAAAATTTATTTATTGTTTTTGTCTATTATTATTATTAAAACTTCTTGCGATGATACTCATTCATAAAAGTCACCGATACATGGGTTTGCAGGGATCTGGGTCTCTTCTCCCTCACAATCTCCATGGCATCAAGTAGTTATATTTCTGTATCATCATATCAATCGAATTCAACAAATCAACCTCTTGATCACACAAATTTAATTAATTATCCTTAATAATCTATTTAGAATGCCTCGATTTTCATCAAGAGTTAAGGAAATTTTTGATATACTATTTTTGCACACAGATGAACCAAAAGCCCTTGAATTAATGGAACAACTAGAAACTCCCCTGGATATCACTTTTGCAAAAACATTTTTTACATATTATTTATTTTATTTACAAAGAATCGATGAAACCAAGGACATTGTACAGGAGATCAAGAAGGAAAATGACTTATTGAATGATGAACTGATCAAATATAACATCTCTGTCTTTCAATACTACAACAATCAGGGTTTCAATCGACCTTCTTTGAATAAAGAGG
>DAOUUM010000191.1 GCA_030668165.1 Candidatus Heimdallarchaeota archaeon | reverse complement strand
ATAGATGTTCAGGATTTGTATCTGCAATAGATTTGACATCCATAAATCCTGCATTCACCAGCATGTTCTCAGATACGGGTCCAATACCCTTGATAGATGAAGGTGGATTATCGGTATCTTTCACATTAAATAGATCGTCTGGGATTGATTCATCAACCTTGATTATCACCGCATCCGCCTCAAGGATTTTTCCAAATACCTCCACTTGGGAACGATTTACCCACTTGCTGACCTGTTTAAGGGGTAGATCCAGTTTGATGGCTACCTCCTCTGGACTACTTGAGGCGATATCGAAAACAGTGTTATAACCTCCCTTAATGAATAAATTCTCGGTTTTTGGGCCTATTCCGTAGACCCGACTGGGTGGGCCAAATACATCAAATTCAGCGATTATTTCTGGGAGATCACCGGTATCCTGTTTCGTCTCTGCAACAGGTAAATCTTCGTAGGGTTTGAGTTTCAAGCTATCAATTGGTACATACTCATCCCTGAATCTCTTTTGGCTAACCATGTGTATCTCAGCTTCCAGTACTGGAATTACCTCTGTAATCGTATCTACCAGATGAAATGGAACCATGAGATCAAAATCCTCATCATTTAATGCAGGACCCATGACTGAAAATCCCCAATCTCCGCGTAAGCGTGTTTGCTGCAATCTGGTGGTGAAACTCAGGTATTGACCGGTTTTCTTGGCGATGTATCTGGTCTCTCCCCGGTTGTCAACCATTCTCACCTGTGTTTCCCTGCGGTCATCTATATTGGATATGAATAGATGAATAAGATCACTGGGTAAAAACTGGGTAGCCACACCATTGAAATTGTTCTCTCTATAAAGTTCAGCAATTGGTTGATTGTCCAATTTTTCTTCTTCGTTCAGGATATCCAACTCAGTGGCATCAATCATTATTTCTTCATCGACTTCTTTCTCAAGATTCTCAACTGAGTCATTTGTCTCAAGCTTATCATCATTGGAACCCTGTGAATTGTCCATTAACTAACAAATACATGCTCGATGGTTGTAATATAAACTATTCATATTCCTAATCCTAATGTTTGTCATTTTTCGATAAAATAGGGACATTTTGCCTTAATAATTGAAAAGCCAAAAATCATTATTATTTTTTGCTAACTGTTGTTCTGTTATGTTGTAACTTTATTTATTGTTACTAATTATCAATTCTTACATGACTGATGTTAGTGAATTGCTAAACAGTGTTGGTGATAAAGATTCTTATGATAAGAATATCATCAAACAGCTGGGCGAATTAGACTATCAATATCCAAACGTTATGGCTAAGCTAGAAGAAATTCAAAATCAAGGTGATAAAGGACAAAAGAAAGAGGCACAAAAAGCTCATAAGAAACTTTCCTCTAAACCTATTGCAGAAGCCACCTCTACTGAAGTAGAGGGTGAGAGTACTGCCTTTGATGATGAAGTAGGAGATAGCTCCCTAGAAGCCGGAGAGTATGATGTTGAGGATAGTTTATCCAAAAAAGAAGAAGATCGATTAGAGGCAGAAGCCGCTGGAAAAGGTCTTAAAGTTAAATTAATCGAGACGAACCGCGTAAAAATGGATTATTTTGGTAATCTGGTTGAACGAGGTGAATCTACCGGAAAGATAATTGTTAAGAATACTGGATCAGAATCTCGTATTTCTGGTGTGGATCTAATGCTAAAGAATGTAGATCAGATCACTGCCGATGAAGCTGTCGAGGAAGCCACCCATATTGGTATACTTGCTCCCGGTCCTGAGAATAAGTACAAGAAAGAATACAAATTCGAGAAGGAATACGATGCAATCAAGATTACCCAGGATTATATTGATCCCGAGACAGATTTATCTCCAGACTTTGTAGGTGGTAAAACTGCTAATTTTGAATGTAGAATCAAAATTGAGAATACCTCTGCTGAAGAATTAAGTAATGTTACTGGTGTAAAAACAGTTAATTCCGCTGCTGATGTAAACGAGATGAGTTTTGAAGGTGGAGATATCACTCATGAGGGTGAAGCAATTAATTTTAATATTGAGAAAATTGAAGCTGGTGCCACTGTTGAATTAATGGTTAAAATGTCAGGTGCCCTTGAGGAGGGTGTTGAATCTTATGTATCAGGAGAACTGGTGATCAATTATGAAAATATGGATGCCCTCACCTCTGGACTCGAATTTGAGAGTGTTGATGGTGTATCTGATGTAAAGCAAAAGGTACGCAGAAAACAGAGAGAAGAGGAACCTGGATTTTACGATTGTGAGGTCAGATTCAAAAATCTTTCAGAGTATGTATATGATCTGAATAAGTTCACAGTTTATGCAGATTCTATGGAAAATGATGTAATCGTTCTTGATTTGGATGGAGCCAATGCAAATGAAGATGAAAGAGAGATAGTACCCACCGAGGAAAAAGTCTTTGAGTTTACCTTCGAATCTATAGAGGGTGCCCCAACTTTTGGTAATTTTATAGAATTCAGTGTTCAGCATGAACTGGTGAAGAAAACCATAACTGAAATCACCTTACCTGCTGAGGATCTCAAATTCATGGCAATCAACATTGACAAGGCATTCCTTATCGATGGAGAAGAGGTAACCGAGGTTAAATTACCATCATATGTAGATACACCAGTAGAGACTCAGGTCACTGTGACTGGAGTCGGTACTTACCCCTTGGAAGGACTCAAGATTTATGATCAGATTCCAGAAGGATTTTCAGATCCCAATCTTGAAGAGATCAAGGTATTCAGAGATGGTGACGAGCTGGTAACAGATTCTTACTTCACTGAGATGACCTCTGATGATGAGGGAGTCAAATCATTATTAGTTGATTTTGAGCACCTAGAGGATAGTTCTGCCGGTGCATTCAAGGAAAATGATGTGATGAAGGTGCTTTATACTGTGATTGCAATGAAACCTACACAGCGTGAGGATCCTATCTATGCAAAATCAAAGGCCGAGGCATTTGTATACGAAGCCCCCGAATCTATTGTTCGCAAGGAAAGCGAGATGGAAGGAGTCTCATTCATTGTTGAGCATCTACGTGCCCAGATTGATATCGCTAAAAGTACTAGATCCACCCTGTATGAAGGTATTGATGGTTACAGAGTTGAGTTAGAGGCTGTTAATTCCGGAACATCAACTGCCAAGATACATCTACAGGACCTTATTCCACAAGGATTCAAGTTCGTAGAGGATAGTGTATCCCTTCAACCTGAAGGTGAGACGCTTGGTGTTATCAGTGCCTCTGATGGAGAAGTACACGGTTGGGAATTCAGCAATGTTGAACCACGTGACGAGGTTGTTGTCTCATACATGGTCACCGTTGATGATGTATCAGCCAACCCAAGAAAACTCTTACTAGTATACAAGGGATAAACTGAAGAGATATCCACAAAAGATAAAATACAATAGTACACAATTATTTACATTAATTTACTTCATAAGTATTCGATAGATCAAAATTAAATAATTTCAGAATCAAAAATAGTTCAAAATCGGGAAATATTTATCAATAGCTAGGACTACCAAAATTTAATGGCATATCTAATATTTTTAAATGATATATTTCCCATCTTATTCATCGCACTTGGAGTTGTTGGTGTTGTATTCGGTATCAACAGAATTTTCAAAAAAGATGATGAGGAGAGTGTGCTTCTCAAACTTGTTGGGGCAATTTCAGGGATACTGATTTTTGCTACAATAATTTTGGTACTACTCAATGACTCAAACGATATTACCAATTATTCTGTGCTCATTGCTTTCATGTACTTTTTATCAACCATTGCAAGACCACTGAAAAAAGTTCCAATTGCATTTATATTGGCAACCCTACTGGGTCTTGCCATCTTCTATTTTGTAATGGGAGCAATCGATGATATAGAATTATTCGACTCAATTTCCATGAAATGGGTTGTAATAGGAATAGCAGGAGTTGTAGTTCTATTCTTCATCATTGGTTTTGTCCAGGAAAAAGTAATGGATGCATTTTTATTCATCTGGTCCTGGGGTGGAATTATCTTCACACTCGGCCTTATTCTTGTTGTTCAGGGTATTACAATTCTAATTGAGTTACCCAATGAA
Organism: Candidatus Heimdallarchaeota archaeon; assembly: GCA_030668165.1. Classification (GTDB taxonomy): domain Archaea; phylum Asgardarchaeota; class Heimdallarchaeia; order Heimdallarchaeales; family Kariarchaeaceae; genus JAJRQD01. The sequence continues at coordinate 2,068 of DAOUUM010000191.1, read as the reverse complement.
GGCGGAATTCTGGATTACCTACCTGGATAAAATCAATTCTGAATGAATTCAACTCAAATAAGATTAAAATCTCTTAATAAAATTTTCTTATTCAATTAAGTCAATTACAAAAGGACCTTGATTCGTTACCTTTATGGATTTCAGTGATATATAAGTTCTTGAACCATGTATCCCATCCAGATCCTTCAATTCCTTGGTTACAAAATCACCCAGATCTGCAATACTTTTGGCTCGTACTTTGAGTATCATATCAAATTCTCCACTTATCAAATGAACCTCCTGTACTCTTTTAATATTACCAATTACTTTTGCAACCTCCTCTTGAGACATATCCGTGGCTTTTTTATCATATTTCAGCATCACAAAACTGGATAAATTATAGCCAACATAATCCAGATTAAGATCAATTGTATGTTTTAGGATTACTCCACTCTCTTCAAGTTTTTTCAGACGATTATGGATGGTACTGGGTTTACTACCCAACTCTTTTGCTATATCCTTCAGAACTATCTTCGCATCTTTTCTGAGGAGTTGTAATATTTTGATATCTAGATCATTTAGTGCGTAATCCATGATTCATCGCCTTGATGTATATGGAAATAATTCATGAATATTAAATATTTATTGAATTATTTACAAATAATTCATTATTATTGTAAAATATCATGTCATTCGATAATCAGAAATAATTTGAATGGAGTTAAAGGAAGAGGATTAGGATAACATTGAGATGATTGTTCTTTAACATCTAAAATCTTTGAATCATTAACATGAACTATTAATTATCTGAATTATTTATCCTAGTTTATCCAGTAATTTGAGTAAATCTACGTCACCACCAGCTGGTGGCTCCCAATCGACATGTAATACTTCCACTTCCTGAGTTTTAAGATCATCAGAAAACATCTGAATTCCAATATTGATTACTTTTAGTTTCTTAGTGAACAGATTTTCCTTTTTAGACATTATAACATCTCCTCAAATATTTTCGCCCTTGCATTACCTTTAGTTACTACAAGTGATGCAAGTCTTACAGCCTGTGCATTACTGGGCATTATAATTACACCTGCATCAATCAATGCTTTGGACTGCTCATGCAATTTCTGTGGATCAAGATCAGTGCCAACTATCGAGGTGATAACAGACAGATACCGTCCATCTTTCTCAGCGGCAGCCTTTGCCTCCATTATGGGCCCAACTAGTTCAGCTGCGGGATTTTCATGGGAACCATAACCTAGTACCACATCCAGTAGTATAACAGAAGTTTCTGGATCATTTGCCTCTCTTATAATTCTCTGATTTCTCAGGGTATAATCAATCATGGGGTGAGGTCTACCAATAATGAACTCTTCTGCACCCATATCAACGCAGGTATGATCCTTGCTCTGATTTGAATCCTCAAGATTCAGATGAGATTTCATTGGTGAGTTGGAAAAAGTATCTCCGATCAGAGGTAGCAGAAGTATCATTGCCTCATATGAGAGTGTTCCACCAGAATATAATGCTCTCAGATATTTCTGATTAGGAGACAATTTAGAACTTTCAGATTCTACAATGGATAATATTTCATCTTCTGATAAGGTAAATACATTATTCACTATCTCAGCTTCACTCATCATGGCACATGCAGCTGTGGCAGCATCTTCCAATGTTTTAGCGGAGGTGAAGTTTTGTCCCCCAAAAGTTTCAATATCACTACCCAGAAAATTAATTACCACGGATTTAGCTGATTTATTGGCTAAATTCATTATCTTTTCACCTACCTCTGGATCTGGTGGTTTGGAAATGAGAACAATTACAGATGTATTCTCATCTTCTTCAAGTAATCTGAGTCCCTCCATCATCATGATACCCCCGACTGTTTTGGAGAGATCATTTCCACCAGTTCCAATTGCTTGTGAAATACCAAAACCCCCATCATGGATGAGAGTAGATACCTCCTGCAATCCAGTTCCAGCTGCTGCAACGAGTCCAATTTTTCCCTTTTTAATTATATTACCAAAGCCCAGTACCTTGTTATTGATTATTGCGGTACCACAATCTGGGCCCATGCATAATAATCCCCTTT
>DAOUUM010000447.1 GCA_030668165.1 Candidatus Heimdallarchaeota archaeon | reverse complement strand
CCGAGACCCAGGAGGTTAAATTGATCAAGGGAGATGCCACTGTGCTTGTAATTGATGATGAACCGATAATCAGAGATATGATGCAACAGATGTTTAGAACACTTGGCTACAAGGTGTTGCTTGCAAAAAATGGAAAGGAGGGCAAGGAACTATTCTACAGACATCACAAAGAAATTGATATCGTATTTTTGGATCTTATAATGCCAATAATGGATGGTAAGAGCACATTTTATCACCTAATACAGATAGATCCCGATGTGAAGGTGGTTATCTCTACAGGATTTGAGGAGAATGAAAAAGTTCAACATCTATTGGATCTGGGCGCTGTAGACATACTTTTCAAACCCTACAATCTTGAACAATTATCAGCACTTATGGAAAAATATGTGAAATGAATTTATTCTTCAGCATTAGAGATCAATTAATTTTTGCCTATCTAAATTAATCAATTTCTCCAGTTCGGGAATGTTCTTCCTTATTTTAATTATTAGAATAACTAGCATCGCGTTGATGGACACACCCACTGATAATGAGATCAGAAGAATGTAGATCCCCATGGATTCATAAATTGACTCTAAGATAATAAATGTCATTGATAGAGAAATCAATGAGAGGAGTATTAATACATAATTAGCAATCTTGTTCGTTCGGAGTCTGACCCTTCTATTATCAATCCTGGTGTTGATCCGATTATATCTACCCATATCACCAAAGAGATACTCCAGGCTATCAAGATACTGCTTTTTCTCCATTGTCCTGGGAGTGAGTAACTCGATGAAATTTTGGGGTAATTCATCACGACAGTGTGGACACTGATGATTTTTCAATCTCAACCATGCGGCAAGATGGTCCTCATGAAATTTGGTACTACATGCTGGACAGGCAATTATATCTCCATCCAATTCAAGAAAACATATCCCACATACTCCTTTTTTCTTTCTCACAAATATGATAGATTCGAGTTAATAATTAAGTTTGATTAATTTTATTTGGATTATATATTTTGATTTTTTATAATAATTAAAACTCTATGAATTCAGATAAAATGATTATATTGTTATAATTTAATTGAATTATTGATTTATTTTTCATTTTCTTTATTCTCTTTTTTTATCTCCAACTTGAAATGATTCAAAAAGGTAATAGAAAGTCTCATCGACCTGTAAAAGTTTATTAAGCCGTACATCTTTTACTTGAAGAAAATGAAGCGATAGGACTTTCTATTGTAATCAAGCTGTGTTCAAGCATATATAAATCCTTATATCGAGCTAGTTTCTTAATAAAATGCGAATAGATCGCAATTTAATATTTCTATAATTGGTTTTATACACTTAAAAATATATTGTTTTGACCTAATTCTCAAAAATTTGAGAAATGATTTTTACACGATTGAGACCGCATATAATGATGGTGATAAGGGAATGAGAGAGATAGAGCTTGAATTGATATGTGCCAATGGATCTTCCTCTTTGGAATCAGCGTGTAAATGAATAATAAATTAAAAATAATATTCAATACCAATAATGAATTTGGATATATTTCTAAATATGATTGCTGACTTAAGGTAAATGGATACCAAGCAAATACATATATGCCCAAATTGTGACACTGTGATTGAACCCGGAGCACCGGTTCATATAGTCAGAAAAGGACCCCCCCGATTTAAACCCCGAGTTTCATTTCTAAATATGGTTTTCCTATCAATAATGATGGTTCTCATCAATTTTGGAAACCGACAGGAACACCCAGGTTCCATCTGGTGGAGTGGTTACGTGGGAATAGGCCTCTGGCTGATTTATCTGCTTGGTGTGGGTATGAAGTTCAGATCCGAGGTGGCATGGTTGATAGTACCTGCTTTCTTTTTACTGCTGAGTATTTTTATTGCCTTTATTGATGTAACCACCTCAACCAGTGAAACAATTCTCTTCAACCTATCCTGGAGCTACTATCCCATAGTGGTTATATTTATCCTTCTTATTGTTCTGCCAATTATCACTTTCACGGGCAGGCAGCAGCGCAAGCCGCTTGAATTGCTGAAAGAGATTGTATATCTTGATGAGGAAAGCAAGGAACCTTGATCAGATGTTTTACAAGATAAAAACAGAGGAAGATCCCCCTCTCACCAGATATCTGAAATCGGCAGCTAATTTTGTCAGCAACACCCTCAAGGAGACATTCAAAGTTATTGGTTATCCCTATCTGGCAATAATGCAGGCTTTCTGGCCCAGATTAATTGATAGATCAGTCAAGGATTATGCTGAGGAGTATTACTGGCATCCTGGTGGAAATCCAAGAAAAGGAATATTACTCATCCATGGATTTGCCACCTCACCAATTATTTTCAGAGAATATGCCAAACTATTTCTTGATGAGGGATATATTGCCTATGGAGTGAGAATTGCAGGACATGGCACATCAGAGGCAGATCTGGCATCAACCACCTGCGTTGATTGGTACTTAAGTATCAGAGAGAAATATATAGAATTATCAGAGGAAGTTGATGAGGTTGTAATTCTCAGCCACTCCATGGGAGGTCTAATCGCCCTTATTCTATCCAGTCTCTATCCAGTGAGTTCAATGATCCTCCTATCGGTTCCAATTATCATCAAGCCCACACCTCTTTACAGGGCTAACTTCATACTTAAACCATTATCCAATATAATCAAGTACTGGCCCAATCCTAAGAAAAAATTGCGTGAGTTAGAGGCCCTGGGATTCAAGGCATACACCAAGTTTCCACTTCGTGCAGTTGCAGGTCTATTTGAGATGGCAGAGATGGCACGAGAGCGATTAAAATATGTAAAAACTCCAATACT
>DAOUUM010000520.1 GCA_030668165.1 Candidatus Heimdallarchaeota archaeon | reverse complement strand
TTCCATGCTCTCTATGGTATTCCAAGGATGATTTGGCATAGTAAATCATCTGGGGCAGAATTCTTGCCATATTGATGGAATTTGCTGATGATAGATTGAATTGTCCAAATTTCACATCATTGAATGCCCGTTTGACATATCTCTGACAGGTATCAAAATCCGAATCCACTCTCAATGACAAGATATTACCATCCCAGCAGGTGAGCTGTTTTTCCTGAAATGCAGATATCTTATCTTTCGGATAGAGAATTACCACCTTAGTATTTTTCAATCCATAGAAAGCCGAGGCAACTGCAGATCCAGTATCTCCAGAGGTTGCCACTAGGATGGTTCTGTTTTCATTTAATTCGGCAAAACATTGGGCCAAGAACCTTGCACCCACATCCTTGAAAGCACCAGTTGGACCGTGAAATAGCTCGAGGATATGAAAATTGGAAATTTTATTAACTGGAATATCAAAATTCAATGCACGGTTTATGATTTGCTCAAGTTTGTGTTCCAATCTATCCCCTAGAAAAAATGGTTTCAAAAGTATCAGAGCAATCTCTTGCAATGATCTGGCCGCATCAAAATCATCAATCAAAAATTTTGGAAATTCCTGTGGAATGAATAGTCCACCATCTGCTGCCAGACCGGATAATATGGTATCGCTCAGACTTACAGATATTTTATCATTTTTGGTGCTACAGTATCTCATCGATCCCCTCATACTATTCTTGCTCCTGAGGTATCAATTTTACAAATCCAGCTCTCATGCACATTAATTCTTTTCTGTACATTTTTCAAAACTGACTCTTCACCAAATGCAAAAACGGTTGGACCGGCACCAGATATAGAGAAAGCTTTGACCCCCTCATCATTGGCAATTTTTTTCATCTCATCAAAGCCCGGAATGAGACCAGCTCTTTGTGGTTCGATAACAATATCCTCAATTTGTACAAAATCCCCCGTGTATAGCGAACTGATAAATCGGGTAAGCAACATTGATTGTAACACGTGATCTTTCAATGATATATCTGGCTTGATGACATCCCTGGCATCTTTTGTCTTGATCACTATATCTGGATGGATCAACAAAACATGAGTGTCTGGTACTGGCAGTTGTATTATCTCAATATCATTATCCACATTGATTACTGCAGTCATACCACCATACAGAGCAGGAGCAACATTATCAGCATGCATTCCTGAGGCAACTGATTCTCCCAGTACTGCATATTTCAACAGATCAGATTTATCGAGAGGATTTTCCAGGTACTTATTGGCTGCAAACACCGCAGCAACTGCCGAAGCAGCTGACCCACCCAGACCGGATCCAAGAGGAATCCCCTTCTCTATGGTGATATTGAAACCAAAGTCAAGGTTCAGATCGTCGATCATCGAGAGTAGAGCAAATCCAGCAGTGTTTTTCTCAGCCTCCAGAGGAATATTGTCAATAAAACTAATTTTCCCCATTATACCATCAATAAGCACCCCATGATCAGTTTTTTCTACCTCGACCGTATCACCAAGAATTGGAACTGCAAATCCCAATATATCAAATCCAACCGCCACATTGGCAACTGTTGCCGGTGCAAATGCTCTCATTAAATTCTGATAGATCTATTAACTCTTAATTCATATGATTTTGCGGGAATAATATGTGCAAAATAGAAAATGCAACTAGCAGATTTGAGTAAATTATAGCAGATAATTAAATTAAATTTCATTTGAATTTTATAGGATTTGATGAGCTCCGCTTACCAACTCGATATTTATTTAGGAATTATTTTTGTGAACTATCAACTAGCTTTTAATAAGAACGACGCAACTTCAAACATCGTAAAAGGAAAGTGACTAATTAAGATGTCAATGGGAAATCAACCTATATATATTCTTCGTGAAGGAACAGAACGTACCCAGGGTAAAGACGCCCTTAGTAACAATATTACCGCTGCCAAAGTAATTGCCGATGCGGTTAAATCTGCACTTGGTCCTAGAGGTATGGATAAGATGCTCGTCGATAGCTTCGGCGATGTCACCATTACGAACGATGGTGCAACAATTTTGAAAGAAATTGATGTGCAGCACCCATCAGCCAAGTTTATCATTGATCTTGCTAAAACTCAGGACGAGGAAACTGGCGATGGAACTACAACTGTTGTGGTTCTTGCTGGAGAATTATTAAAGAGTGCAGAGGAATTGATTGATCAGGATATTCACCCATCTATCATTGTAGAGGGATACAGAATGGCTCAGGATGAGGCACTTAAGTATCTTGATGAGATATCTATATCCATGGATTCTGATGATAAAAAG
>DAOUUM010000492.1 GCA_030668165.1 Candidatus Heimdallarchaeota archaeon | reverse complement strand
GAATTGATGTTAATTGAAGATGCATAGTTTTTAACTCTTCATTGAAGTACTCATTAAGAAATTTAATGAGCTGAATTAATCTTGTGGTCTTATACCATGATCTATCAATTTTATGTATGCTTGCAACTTTTTCCTTGACTACTGCTGGTTTAATACTCGATATATTGATATTATCTGATATTATTAGTTTATCAAATTCGTTAATTAAATCAGGTGAAAATTGGCTGATATTGAAAAATGATGAGTTCACACTAGTATTGACACTTGTGTCTTGATCAGTGATCAACTTTGTGGCAATGTATACTCCCTTATTCTGTGTGAGAGATTCAAAAATTAAATTATTGTCATTAAAGGATACAAATGGTCCCAAATGCATTTTCCAGTACTGGGATAAATTTCTTTGCATATCTTGGATTTTAGATTTGTTTCGTTTGATATGCTTTGTTTGTCTTTCAATTTTAATTAGGAGATCATCTCTCCTTTCAATTATCTCTGATAGATCTTCCTCCATATATTCTGGTTTTTTACTACGTATATTATCGGAATTATCAATTCTTTTCAAGAGTTCATACTCATACCACAGATTGTAGTCACTAAGATCATTGGGTATGAAATCCTGAGGATGAATTAGAGGTGAATAAATCATCCTCATCAATTTACGAAGGATGAATGGATTACTATAATGATGAAAGATTTGCGGCGTACTTGCCCTTGAATCATTTAGTGCAATATGAAACGTAGTATGATTATCTATCGTCTCTAATTGTGAACGATAGCGATAATTACTACTCAGATCGAATTCTGTCATGATTCACCACTCTCCTGTATTTTGGCCAATGTGTCAATCCCTTCATCAACCCTATTTTTAATGGTTGATTCAATAAAACTAGACAAACTGAGGTTTATTATTTCATCATTATCATAGAGTTGGATAATTAATGGGTAAATAAGTTCACGAAATTCTTTCCTTAGTCTGGCCTTCCAAATTATAGAATTTAACCATTTCAATAAGATAGCGTTCTCATCTCTGGAGATCTTCTTTATGATTAACTGAATATAATCCATTATTGCAGTCCATGTGTCCTCGTAAGATGATATTATTATTTTTGGTTCATCTTCCGCATCAAAATTACTTGTTCTCAGAAAATCTGTGCCTAGTTTTCTGATATCATATGAATTACTTATCAGCATTCTCCTAGTTAGCTCAAATTTCTCAATCTTAGCAATTCGAGTTCTTTGAAGATGGTTGATCGCATATTCTGTCATATCCTCAAATTTCGATTCTCCTAAAATTAACCACATATCCGGAGATCCAAAACGATCCATTGACCTTATCAGATTATTTCTTATTTGATAATTCTCAATATTACTGGCATATAACAACGCTTCATTTGAAATATCACTTTTTTCAAGGATCAGATATGCAGCTATATATGATTTTAATCGGTTTGAAATACTCCCAAATAAATTATATAGACTCGAACTCACTCCTCTTTCGATATTCCAACCTCTGAAGTAAATATTATCAATAATTACTTTTTCCAATTGAGGTTTGAATCCGTAATATTTTCAATAATTAATGGTTTGGGTGACAAGAGCAATTTTACCCAATGAATCCTTGGAAATAATGCTTGGGATATCCTTTAATTGAGATTTCATAATCTGATCTCGGTTTGGTCTGTGCAGACCAAGTGCAAGATAGTGCTGAGCTACCTGATCCCAATTAGGTTTTCTTAACGAATATTGTATGTTACTCTCGACCAATGAGGGAATTTTTCCATGATTTAGCTTGTACACAGTAATTATTGCACCTGTTGATATAGTGTGAAAAGCTTCAATCTTCTCAATCTCCATTCCTTCCTGGAATATTATTTTCAAAGCAGTTATCCTGTCCGAAATAATCTGGGAGCGGGAAAAATCGGAATCATTCTCCCATTTCAATAATATTTTAAGAAGATCAATGTTGATTTCAGTGAATTCAATATTGTCCGCCATCTCTTTGATAATAATTTCGAGATAGTTTCTAATCTTATAGTGTTCAATTTTTGTTATCATGGACCTAAGGTATTGGTCAATTAATAACGGATCACCCAATTTATATTTGTAATATGCTCTCAGTAGCATTGAAAATATATGTTTAGGGATTTCAAATTCAAACCTGTAGAAGAAATTTAATATTTTTATTACTTCATGTGGGGATTTCGGTGATACATCCCACTGTGGTTTATCTATCCCGGTTCGACCTCTTTTCAGAACCGCATATAACTTTAGCTTCTGAGGATATTTGTATTTGGACATATAGAGGTGCAACCTATCATTAAAATTAAGCTCCGCCAGTGCATCTCGAAAATCAGCAATTTTAAAATTATTAAGAATAAGGGTTAGAAAGAAGAAATTGTAATAGTAGCACAGGTGAGGTAATACTTTGGTAAGGAATTGATTTGTAATAATAATCGATAACATCCTCTCTTTGTACAAACTAAAGAATCTG
>DAOUUM010000174.1 GCA_030668165.1 Candidatus Heimdallarchaeota archaeon | reverse complement strand
CCTACAATCCTTAATTATTTTACATCCCGCTCTATAATACCCACGATAAGGAAGCTTGCATTAGGTCTTGCTGTTGGAAATATTTTTACATATTATCTCGATGGGATTAGTACATTTTACAAAATTGGATCCTTCAGTGCGTTTTTGGGAATTTATATAGTAACATATCTCTTACGTCAAAGGGAATCGAACAATCGACTTGAAGCATGCCCACATATACATCTGGAATAATTTTACGATTTTAGTTTAAGAATTATTTCCAGTAAATTATTATTTCATTTTATTTTATTTTTTACTAGAAATAATTGAGTGGAGTCGACATTTTAAATAAAGTCATATTGTGAACGAGAAATGACAATGAAGGTAATTGTTATCCTTGGACTCCCCTTATCTGGCAAAACAACCCATGCAAAGATTCTTGTTGATGAATTGAATATACCACTTGTAGAGACCGGTACCTTTGTTTACAAAGCAGTTGCCGATAGAGGACTAGAGCCAATCCCAGAAAATGTAGTTAAGGTTGCAGGTGAGTGCAAAGCAATATCTGATTCATGTTTTACAGAAATGGCATTGGAGTACGCACAAGAACATTATAAGGATAATGAGGCGATTTTCATGTCTGGGGTCAAGGCTCAGAGTGAAGTTGACCATTTAGTAAATTCCCTAGGAAAGAACAATGTATTTCTGGTATCATTCCATGCTAGTGCAGAAACCAGGCATGGTAGGTTACTGAATAAAGACCGCAAGGAAGAATCCACCAAGGCAGGTGCCAAAGGTGTTGAGGATGTTGCCATGGCGAATGATAAATCAAGATTTGATCTGCGGGATAACAAGGAACTGAGCTATGGACTCGGACGTCTAATGGCCCTAGCTGATTTTGTGGTCAATACCGAGGATATCTTGTGGCCCCATCATAATTTTGATATTACATTGAAAGACTTTAAACGGATAGTTAATGAAATTATTCGATATTAGTTAAGAACCACCCCCACCTGGAGTCTCTATTTTTATTATATCTCCTTTATTAGCTTGTGTGCTGAGTTTTCCAGGAAGTGTTTTCTCATGATAACTACCATCTTCCTGTAACTGGTACAAAATATTCTTACCAACTTTTCCTGCACCGCCATCATCAATCCCCCAGGGTTTAAGAACCCTCCTTTCTGTTTGGAGAGATATTTTGGCATCAACCATTAACTCTATCTTCCTCACAATCCCATCTCCACCCCTGAAACCAGTTCCAGGATCACCACCTGAATTATCACGGATTCCATACTCTCTGACCCGCAGTGGATAGGCCAATTCAAGTGCCTCGATTGGAGTATTCTGAGTATTTGTCATATGGGTATGAATTGCTGATGTTCCATTTTGTAATGAAGTTGCACCAGAACCCCCTCCAATAGTCTCATAAACTGTAAAATCTTTGTTCCCAATTATCACATTGTTCATCGTTCCCTGTGACGCAGCGATCCTTGGTATATTCAATCCATCAAGTTTCTGCACACATCCCAGTACCACATCAACTATACGTTGTGATGTTTCTGTGTTCGCACTGGATGTTGGAGCATCATATGATTGATTTACGACCGAATTCGATGATGTTTTGATCGATATGGATCTGAAGCAACCCTCATTGGTGGGTACATCTTTACCAGTGATCAATCTGACCACATAGTAGACTCCTGCAGTTGTTATTGATACCGGTGCATTGCAATTACCCACTTGCTGAGAGGCTGAATTAGTGAAATCAAAGATCATATCACCATTATCTACCTCAAGAGTGCAATCTATCTTTACTTGATTATCTGTTATACCATCGCTATCAAGATAATCATGAAAACTAACTATCTGGTCTGGTATAACTTTTAATTTTGTTCTAGTTGCCTCCTCCGATTTATCAAGTAGGGCATCGATTAGAGACTCAACTGAATTGGTAAAGGTACTGTCAACCAATAAATCCTTCAATCTTCTTGAACCTAGGAGTAAGGATGAATATTGAGCTCTCAGATCACCTCTGCGTTCTCTTGGTGTTCGTACATTTTCTAGAATCAATTCCATCACATCTGAGTTCTCCTCTCCCTGAATAAACAGTCTAACAGGTGGAATAATCAATCCCTCTTGATAGATCTCTGTTGATTGTCCAGGTAGAGACCCGGGTACTTGTCCACCCACATCAGCATGATGAGCCCTATTAGCCACAATAAATTTTAATTCCTCCTTTCCCTCAATATTATGAAAAACTGGAGTTACCAAAGTAATATCAGGTAGATGTGTCCCCCCGTATTCACCTCTAGGGGAATTCACGATAATTGCATCACCATCTGACCATATACTTTTGTATTTCTCCAGAATTGGCTTTGCAACAAATCCCATGGATCCCAGATGAACAGGAATTGCAGCTGCCTGGGCAATTAATCTAGCATCACTATCAAAAATTGCACATGAATAATCGGCTCTTTCCTTGATATTAGGAGAATAAGCAGTCTTACGCATTACCACTCCCATTTCCTCAGAGATACCTTCTAATCGTTTTTGTAAAACTGTAATTAAGATTGGATCAATCATTTTAGGTCCTCCTTCTCTAGTATCATAAATCCGTATTCATCCACTTCCAATTCCCATTTTGGGGGCAGCCAAGTTGTGGTGTCAATTTGATCTATAATTGCGGGACCTCTAATTTTGGTTTTCCATCCAAATTGCGATTTATTGTATACAGATACTCCCCCTAAACCAATAACCTCTCTGGTTCCAATCGGGTTAATATCCTCTTCAACTATTTTCCACTTTTGAAAAATGGGATCAGGATGAGCAATGACCATAACCACTCTGAAAGCAATTAATTCTACTTCCTCATCTTCAGCTGCAAAACCATAAGTTTTACGATGAATCTTGATAAAATCAGCCCTCGTGTTCTCAAGTGATTCAGAATATGGAATTTCCAGATCAAACGATTGACCTTTAAATCTCATATTTAACGAGTACTGGAAATAATAATCTAGTGACAAGTCAATTCCATCTTCATTTGCTTGATTGATCACTCTTTCCTTCAATTCGGCAAATATCAGTTCAGCTTCATTATCATGCAAACTGGTGATTGATATTACAACACCTCTGGCTAGATCATACCTATAATCAGCCCCCACCAATCCAAATGCGGACCATATTCCAGGATATGGTGGTATTATTATTAATTTCATATCCAATAATTCAGCAAGTTCTACTGCATGTACGGGGCCTGCTCCACCAAAAGCCAATAATGCAAAATTGCGAGGATCCACTCCACGTTCTGTTGAGACTGATCTCGGAGCAGCTGCAATATTCTCATGAAATATTCTTCTAACTCCATTTATTGTCTCTTTGATAGATATATCCATTTCTGATGCCAATTTGTTAATAACTACTTTAGATCGTTCTTTTTTCAACTCAAGTATGTTATCTCCCAGATAATCCGGTAAGACCCCGTATAACAGATCAGCATCAGTAGTGGTAACCTTGTCACCACCCATGTCATATGCAGCGGGACCAGGATCAGCACCAGCACTCTCAGGGCCAACTTTGAGTAGACCTGCAGATAAACTAGCAATAGAGCCACCTCCTGCCCCTATCGTGACCACATCAACACTTGCTGTGCCAACCGGATAGTTATCTATGTTAAATTGATGATGGATTTTTCCCTTACCTGCAACAATTTGTGCCACATCAGTACTTGTTCCACCAATATCCAGAGTTAGTAGATCCTGATAATTTGTCAATCGTGAGGTTAACTCTGCTGCCTGTATCCCTCCTGCAAGTCCTGAAACCAGAGTCTCAACTGGTTTATTCATCACACCCTCAGGAGTTATCAATCCAGCACTGGATTTCATGATTGCCAAAGATCCTATCCTTCCAGTTTCTTTGATCCGTTTGTTTAGATCCCGTATATATGTCGAGATTAGGGGTTTTACATACACATCTATTACCGTGGTTGATGTCCGTTCATATTCTCTGTATTCTGGCATAACATTGGATGATATGGAAATTGGAAATAGTTTATTATCTGAATTCAAACTGGTTTCAAGAGCAGCAATTATTGATTGTTCATTTTTTGGATTGAGAAAACTGAATAATAGACTGATAGCCACTCCCTCAATATTTTCATGACTGATTAGCATTTTAATTTTTTCTGTAATCCTGTTCAATTCAGTCTCTGTTAATATAGTCTCAATGGATCCATCTGCTATTACTCGCTCCTCTATTTCAATTCGATATTTGCGATCAACCAGAGCTTCGGCTCTTGATGGGACTATCTCATAGATGTCTAATCTGTTCTGTCTTCCGATTTCCAGAACATCCCTGAACCCTTTGGTTGTTATCAAAGCAATCTTGGCCCCTTTTTTCTGTAATACTGCATTGGTGGCCACAGTGGTGCCATGGATCACCTCTGAAATCGATCCATCCACATATTCCAATGCTGAAATTACTGCATTTGAGGGGTTAGTAGGGGTAGAGGGGATTTTTGATATTATTATTTTTCCATTTTTATCGATACCGATCAAATCTGTGAATGTACCACCAGTATCAATTCCGACTAGCCAATCAGAAATATCCATCAAGCAAAAACAAGAGTTGAGTTAATTATAATTATGCTTGGGATAATCAGTGAATTGCCAAATTATTCGAATTCTTAATTATAAATGAAAGGTTCAATTTAATTTGCTTCGGTTCCACATTTTTTACAGAGTTGAGAATTTTTCAAATCATTACCACATTCCATACAGAATCTGGTTTGAGTCGATGCCTGTTCCTGTTGGTAATTTTTTGCTGGAACTTATGTATCAACCGTTGTTGGATTACTTTTCAAAATATTAAAAACGTAAACATTTACTCCAGCACCGATTATAGAACCAAAGAATGCTGCATCCATCCACCAATCTGTGGCTTCAAAAGATTCTACTATGAAATATAACAAACCAAAAATTATTACGGATAAGGTACCAATGCTTATCTTCCAGAGAAGTTCAATCTTTCCCTGATCAAGCTCAGTATTATTTCTAATAGGTTCCTGTACGAGATATATGGTGTAAATAAAACCCGCGATTAAAGGTAGTACCAAAATAGTGTATAACCAATTTGAGAACAAGAAGACATATATCGACATTTCAAAATAAGAACCAACTCCATAGTATTCGTAGTAATAAAATCCACCAAAATCGGTAAATGTAAATAATAAAGCAGCTATACCACTAAAAATCGCACTTACAGTGTACAACGTATTGGTATTTGTTTGATTAGTTGCCATAGATGTTGATTCTAACCATTATTAATAAACTGTTCTCCATCAAACTGTGAATTCGGAGTTGAATCATGATGACAGGATAAATCCACTACCACTTATTCGTCTTCTAAAGGATTGTTTGTTGAGTATAGACCATATACACCATCTACCCAGGCCTTTCTTTTGGTATTTTTATCATTATCCTTGATCCTAAATTGCCAGTAGGGATACCAGACCAGGGAAGGAACGATTTTATAATCAACACGATAACCCAATTTTTTAACAATTTGATCCAAGGCATGTTTTCTACTCAGTAGTGGCCTGAAATCATCATCTTTTAGTAATTTCAGTGATATTGTTCGAGTATCAATATCGCTACCTTTGAATGAAACAATTTCATCCGGTTCTTTTATTCTGAATGGAAACTCAAGTGATTTTTCATCTTTATCAAAGTGGAGAATACCCCCAGTCATTCCATTAACATAGTAGAATGATTTTACCATCACAGTCTTTTTCTTGATTCGACCTACTTTTTCTCTTTTTGTCACACCTATTTTCCACAGAGGCAAATAATTCATCTTGGTGCTCTTATCCAATATTTTCTCAACCTTTTTACGAAACACTTTCTTGAGATTATCTTCTATGATATCGTAAGCTTCACCTTCAGCGACTTCATTATGGGCTCTAAACATGGGACCAATAATATTATTCTTTGGGTCCATTTTATGCTTAGAACCGTAATAATATTTTACTTCATCCATTTCCTCGGATTTTACCTTTTTCTTCTCGACAAGATTATCCAGATTTTTACGTATTTTACCAATTGATTCATCTGTGATGTTCGCCAGATCTTCAGCAGTCACAACTATTGGATTCGCATTCAATGCTTTTTCAATTTCTTTCTGATTTGATACAGCAGGAATGGTAATTTCATCAAGATCACCTTCATCCTCATGAATCTCCTCCTCATAATCCTTTTCCTCTAACAATGATTCTTCATCTGCTAGCTCATCCTCGACCTTTTCTTCACCTTTTCTTCTAGTTGGAGGTTTTGCCTCGGGGAATTTTTCACGAATACCTGATTGATCAGTTTCTTTCAAAACAGCTTTTTCATCCATAGTGATGTGATCTGTGACCAGCCAACGAACTTTCATCCTTTGTACTGAATCAAACAAATCTGGTGCTAGCAACATGAACTGCCCTGTTTT
>DAOUUM010000037.1 GCA_030668165.1 Candidatus Heimdallarchaeota archaeon | reverse complement strand
GAAGAACTGATTCTGAGGATTGAAAAAAAATCTGTATTTGGTACTTTTCTCAGAAAAAACACAGTTTACATTCATCATCCAGAAGTGAACCAGAATTTTAGCTCGAAAATTGATAAACGGATTTTCAGCCTTTGTACAGAGATATTAGATGGGGGTCAACTTTATAATTTATATTTTCATCCCCTTTTCACTCAGTTAAATCTAAAGGAAACTAATTTTGAATTTGATCTAATAAGTCCAATCTCAAACTTTTTTATTACTCGCGCTGAGTTATTGATTAAATCGATATTACATAATAATTCCAAAAATATCAGCTCTAAATCCAATCATACATTTCAAGAATTATGTACAAATCTGAAATTAGATAATAAATCTCATAGATGTACAATTCTTAATCTACTGTTCAATGATCAATTGGCCTTCAATTACAAGCTCTTTGAGAAGGATCAACAGGTGGAGGAATTGGTTCTTGATCAACATCTTGAATCATTTATCTGGTTTGATTTTATTAAATCAGATATCAAAATTGAATTGATCGATGATCAGTATATTCTAGAAGTCGAACACAAAGATTGGCAGGCAAAATTAATAGTTAATGAATGGCACGCTATTGTAGAATTTAATTGTAGCTGTTCTAAATCCAAGAGATTATGTTCTCACCTAGATTTATTATTAATATATTACAATGAGGGGATAAACAGATGAAGAAGGATGTAATCCCAAATATTTTGGAAATAGTTGAGGAGATGAAGAAGATGGGTTTATGGCCCAGCCAGTTAAATCAACCGGATCCTCAGACTATTCAAAGAATCTATCGATTAGAGGAAGATATTCTTGAAAGAACCAGGGAATTATCACTTCCCGAGAAAAATCCAGAGGATCGATTGGATGGTGAAAGGATAAAATATCATATTGAATCTCGAAAAAAAAGAGAAAAAGTTGACAGAAAGAAGAAGATTGGCTGGAAAAAATTCAATAAGAGTAATTTTACCCATTTGGGCAAGGGAGTTTCAAATTATCTCAATCTACAAGATAGTGATACGAAATTATTAGAGGAACACAATTTACCCATTATTACAGATGCCAAGACACTTTCTCAGCTAATTAAACTTCCAATAAAAAAAATAAAATGGATGGCCTATCATAGAAGGACCTCACTTACCAATCACTATATAGATTTTAAAATTCCAAAAAAGAGAGGGGGAAACCGCAATATATCAAGACCTAAACCAATTTTGAAATCAGTTCAGCTAATAATTAAGAATATGATATTGGATAAAATTCCAATGCGGGAACATATTTTTGGTTTCAGAAAGGGGATATCGATTTATGATCATGCCTTGGTCCATTGTGGAGCCAATGTGATCATTAATTTTGATTTGAAGGATTTCTTTCCCTCTATCAGTTTCAATCGGGTTAGGAAGGCCTTTATGAAACTAGGTTATTCAGGGGAGATCTCAAGTGTACTAGCACTCCTCACAACTAAACAGGACTCAAAAATTGTGGAGATTGATAATAAAATCCATCATATTTATTCATCCAGCAGATATTTACCACAGGGTGCATCCACTAGCCCAATTATATCAAATCTTGTTGCTGAGAATTTAGATACACAATTGCTATTAAGATCAGAAAGTTTTGGATTCAAATATACTAGATATGCAGACGATCTGAGTTTCTCATCAAAAGCTCAAAAACCAAATATAAAAGGTATGATCTATATGATCAACAAAACTATTGAATTGCACGGATACAAGATTAACAGGAATAAAACCAATGTACTATTTGATAATAATTCACAAAACATCACCGGATTAATAATAAATTCTAAACAGCCAAAAATCCCCAGAGTATGGCGTAGGAGATTAAGGGCCGCAATTCATAATTATAGTCGAGGTAAAGAACAAGATCCCTCTGAATTGATCAGAATTCTATCATCAATAAATTACCTGAAAACAACACATCCCTACAAAATTGAGAAATATTTGGAAATTATTGAGAACACTGATTTTTCTACAAAGAGTTGAGAAGCCATAGATTTTATAGGTGATGGCCATATATAAAATAATTTGGAAAAGTTCATTATTTTTTCATTAACTCATCCATAAAGTTCTCTTCTTCTCTTAATCGTCTCATATGCAATTCTCTCTGCCAATTTTTTATGCGATAATTATGAATAATTGCTGGTATGTAATAACTTAATAGAAAATACAGACCAATAAAGACTATTATCAGTAATCCACGTCGGGCAAAAAATGTATCATACAGGGTGGAAATCTGAATATTTAGATTTTCAGATCCTGTATCAGTATCCGTATACTCAAATATTACATAAAAATAACCATCGATTAGAGTGGTACGATTGAATGAGGTTGCAATATCAAGGGGTGAAAATGTTTTTCCCGGAGGTGAGATACCAGGGGCAATATTTTCATATTCCTCACGAGATAAAATATTGATATTGAATTCATTCTGATTGGTCGAATCTAATCTCTCGAAAATAACCCCAATGTGTGCTGTATAAGCGAGAGATAAGTTATACATAACTATTGGTTCATTTGAAGAGATTTGTATATTCTCATCTATATCTTGAGGTAGGGAATTGAGATCGGTGTTGTAATCATCATATACGACTACAAATGGAACTATTAATAGAATAATTATCAAAGGTACTTTTATTGCATTGCGCAGTGGTTTTGGTCTACTCATAATGATCCCTCCTAGATCTATTTTTCATCGGATTCATCCTCTTCGGGAATGACCTCGACTTCCTCTTCAATATCCTCCACCATTTCATCTTCATCCTCATTTGCCTCCCCATCCTCAAGGATTATTTCATCGTCTGAGAGGGGATCTTCTGATATCTTTGAATCATCATAGTCCAAAATCGGATCATACTCAAATTGCTCAAGATATGGAGGATCTATCTCAATCAACTCGTCAGATACCTTTTGTAATTCTGAATGAACTCTGGTATCGCCAATGTATTGGGGTACTACTAGAATCACAATACCCCCATAACGTTGAACCATTCGTACAGCAGGAGCATATTCTGGATCATTGGTGACTAATATGAAATATTGTGCTTCTTTGTGTATTGCTTTCTCCACTAGAGTTGTTGCGAATGATATACCTGCATCGGTTTGGAGAGCAGATACGTAGTGAATAGAAGGTGAGGGTTTCTTACTTAATCTACCTGCGTATACTTTGGTTCGGGGTATATATCTCAATCGATCTAGAAATCTAAAAGTATTATTTGATCTCTCGGCTCCGCCATCTAAGGCTGAGTACCAATAAGTCCTCTTTCTATAGAATCCATCACAAATATTATCAAAAAATTTCTCCATATCCAATTTAATGGAAAGGCTTCTTGATAATTGAATTAAATAGTTCCCATCAATAAATAACAAGGCATCAGGCATTGGTTTAAAATTAAAAACTTTGTCCATATAATAAACTCCAATCTAAATATGTTAAAATAACGTTATAATAACAAGAAATTATCAATTAAAAAATCCTTTGTGATTCAGACTTAGAGATTGTATTTTCTCTACCTTTGGATATGCAAAATATAATCAATGATCTTCAATAATATTGTCTCAATTCACATTATTCAAATAATCTTTATATAAGAATTTGTGATAAGAGTATCTGAGATGATGTCCGGAAGTACATCATTTCAATAAATCACTGGCATTGAATGCTATCTTGAAAATCAATTATTGATTTGAGAATAGTGGATTCAGTCTGTGTTTAAAATAAATACTCTCGGCGTGGATCCTGTAAAGATCTTGGTGCGATGTTTCGTCGTGCATTGGGAAAATGTTCCAAATTCATGAATCGGACGCTAATCTTAACTGGTCAACCTCGTCTATCTTGGCACGAATAGATTTGCCGAACTTTGACGACAAGGTTTGGTTTCGAGTAATCGTCCGACTCGGTTGATCATTCAACCTTGTTGTGGCCAACTTCGGTCTCATTTTTACGCGAGGGTATTTTTTTGTATTTGCGAGTAAACTGGCGAGTTAAGTTGGAGGTAAACAAACTTTATCAATTAATCAAATTCAATTCTTTTGATAACATCCATGTTTCAATGAATGAATCTGATTTATATGCGGTGTTAGATAAGGAGGGCACAATCTTAGTTTGGATGGAGGATGCTACAAGTAATTGGAATATAATCTCAATTATCATTCCACCAAAAATGAATATAAATTGGATACAGTGGATTATAAATAAAAATGAATTAATTTTTGTTTATCAGGGATACTTGATGATTTGGGATCCATTTGAGAATTTATTATTGCACGAATTGGAATATAATTTAATTCCTCATTCAATATACCACTATCAAGACATTTATCTAATTACTAGCGAAAATGGATCGATTTCAAGATGGGATGGCAATAAACTCATTGAGATTTCTAAAGCTGGACCCATTTCATGGATTAATGAAAATCTATTCAGCTTTCCAAACAAGATTGAGTTTATTGAAGGAGATTTGGTATCAAGTGAAATCCAAATGAATCGTCAGGAAAAACAACTATCAAGACAATTTAGAAAAATAATTGAAGAGAATGTCAACCTCGATATTTTCTTACAGGGAGTCTATGATTTTGACAAATATTTTCTACCCCAGTTTGTACATCATTTCAAAGATAAGGAATTAATTATCATCCTGGTGGTTAATCCATTCATCGTTTATCAGACCGAAGATATCGTGATTATACAATATATGGGCGATTTAAATGAAAAATATATCATAATTAACAATACCAATTTTATCATTTCAAAGGCAAGGGAGAAGATAATATTGAAAAATTCGGATTGTGAAAAAATTATTTACCATGATGGAAACGCGTTAAAAGTTAAAACAAGTGAGAAATATTTCCTAGAAGACTCAAGATCAATTGAAAATGCCCCAAGCTATTTATTTGCAAATCATAATCAATTTCAGTATGGCAGAATTAACACTGAGAAATCACTAATGTGGATTAAGGACTTTCATGGATCTTATGTTTATTTTGATTTATTAGGATTGGAAACTAAAATCGTTGATTCTGTGGAATATAAGGACCCTAAAACCAAAATAATGATAAACGAAGATCTTGAATATCTTCTTGAATGGTACAAGGGTAATCGTTATCCCAATGGTAGGTTATTCACAAGAAATTTAAACACCGGAGAATTGAAATTGATTTATAACCAATCAGATGAAATTACAGAACCATCACAAAGATCTCTGGTGGTTAATGAATGGACATGCATAGGTCTATTTGTTTATTATAAAAAAAAGAGAAAGGAGATCAGACTATCACTTTCTTCTCTATACTGCATACTGGACCGTATAAGTCGTTCATCTTATGAAGAGTCATTTAAGCACTACCAAATCCGAGAAGAGATCAATTTTATTGGCTATGGTGATCTTGTAATCGAAATAAACAAGAAAAAAACGGTGTATCATGGTATCTCACTAATTTGGAAGGTCGATTACAGCAAGAATGTGCTTATAACAGTCAATTATGATGGTCACTGTTACGTTTGGAACATTATTGATAATATTCCAGTATCAAATTTCAAACAAAACACACCTCATTCCATCGAAATTGCACCAAATAAATCACTTATAGCTATTATTTCATTCGACATTAAATCGACTGAATTTATCACAGAAGACAAAAATAGAGTTTCTACCGATTTTCCCGTTATTCAATTGACCGTCCATGATTATGAGAAGAATAATACTTACAGAAAGAGCATGAGGTTTCCAACCCATATGCAGGAATTCATTGTACAAGTGGATTTTGATGAAGCTGCGAATAAATTTCACTTTCAATTTCCCTCCTACATTGATAATAGTAACATTATTTCCGTCTTATTTGATGATACAAGCAATAAATTCCAAATTATTAATCCTTCCTCAGCAAAAAGATACTGGCAGAAACATGATGAGGACGCATCCGTTGAGGGGTTTGAATTTCGCGTCATCTCCCATCCAGAGATTAACAGGGAGATGACAAAGAGAAAATACTACTTTCTAGATCACTCGTTAGTGCTCAGAGCTAACGATATGTTAATTGTCCATGCAGAGTTGGATATCACCCAAATGAAGCAATTATCATCAAATCCCATGTATGATGAAGTCAATTCTGTTAAGATGCAAATGCCATTCTATAACGATCAACTAAAAGAAATAATCATTTTGGAAGAGAATGCAAATTTAATCAGGAATGATGAATTTATCAATCTTGACTCCATTGTTAATTTTCCTAAGGTTTTGGAATTAAACCTGAATGAATTGCCTAGTAATAGCTCCCATCTTGAAAGAATAAAGAATTTTATACTCAATGTTATAAGAACAAAATCCTATCATAGCAATTATGGCATAGCTTATGCTTCTCAGTATTATCATGAATTTCATGAAAAGTTACTTGACAAATTTAGGGATATTGAGACCTTGAATAGTTAAAATTTATCAAAATAATTATCATCAGGTTTTCTCGGATCATATTTACTGGGAGGTATGGGATGGTAACTACTACCAATACGTGGAAATTTTAAAATATAGTAGATTTCCTGTTCCTTAATCACCTCATTCAGATATGTTCCGAACGTTAGTACAAAGTCGAGTAAAGCGGCCTGTATTTTTGGTTTGGCTAGTAGAAGAATAATACTTTTTCCTGGATGCCACATTGAAGGAAAACCAGCAAATAAAGCTGTCTCAAGATTGTATTTGAATCCATGAATAGATATGTTTCCGTTGAATTGAATTCTTTTTCCTGAGATTTTCTGCGCTTGATTAATCAGTAGATCAATAAACGCATCTCTATGATTTGCCAAAACTACAATGTTGTTGGTTGGTAGAAGATATTTTTGAATATATTCCTCATTGTATTGAACTGTTGTGATTTTATTGTCTGTAGCAAAAAATTCTTCAATATTTTTAATGAAATTCAAATCATCATCACCACCATTGTAAAAGAGGATTGTCTCTCCACGAATTACATCAGATGTAACAGGATAGAAATCTGAGGAATCACTCCTATCTATTTGTCTCCAATCATAATCCATACGACTATCCTGATACCGGTAATAGATTTCATCAGTCACATCAAATTTTAATCTCAACCATCTTGGAAAACGAATGATGATATAGATACCCACAGCCCCAAAGAGTGTATGAAATACGGGATAGAGGATGAGTAATTCTACCACAGGATTGCGAGTGGGCCACATACGGGGATCAGGATCAAGTGGCAGGAATAGAAAATTGATAATTAATACACCTGCAACTATTATTGACACAATGACACCCAGAACATTGATTCTAGATCGAATTAGTATATCAGGATTAATCATATCCATTCTTGATTTTTTGAAGTAATTAGCAACCTGTGCGATTACCAAGGGGGCAAGAAGGAGAACCATGATCTTTATTAATAATAAACGACCATCTGAATCGGCGATTAAATAAAAATACAGTAATATAGAAAATAGCAGTAAAACAATGTATTTCCAATTATATTTTGGGGTTCTAGTTTCCTCATATTTCAGGTAATTCAAATCTGAGAAGAGCCTATCCATTGTGGGAAATAATATTAGGTACGATAACCATGCAAAGAGATTAACTCCTCCCACGCCAAAATATGCATATTCCATATGTAGATCATTACGGATAATTTCGGGGTCGATAACCAATGCAAGAAAATGGGTCAGAAACGAGCCAAATTCATAAATAAAGAATGATATGTAAATTAATTTCAAATTGTTTAGGAACTTTTTCGGGAACTCGTGCTCTGTTTCTTCTGATGGTCCCCTAACTGAGGTCACTATTCTCTTTCTTGTGAGTTGGTAAAATACTACTATAGTGATTAATACTATGAGATGAAGAACTACTAAGATACGTAACATTGACTCAGGTAATACTTCACTCTGCTCTACAAATAAATAACTTAGAGGGTGGTTATGATCACTACTAATTAAAGAAACACCTTTATTACTGCCTAATTTCATATTATAAGATATATTTAAAATACTTATTTCATCATGATGGATTTAATTATTTTTGTTTAATTACGATATCCTTTTCAATCTCATCCTCGACAATCAGCGGGTCTTTGCCCTCAAGATAGTATTTTTCGCGGACCTCTTTATATAATTCCTCGATTTCATCAAATTCCACCTCATCTAAACGATTGATATAGGTTTCCTGGAATTTGGTGGGGAGATTATCAATTATGGTCAGCAATTCAGAGAATTTGGGATGCTCAGATTTCACATCAATCTCTTTAATAATCTGCAATTTTTCTTGGAACACAGTATTGATCTCATCAATATCATGGGTCTTGATACTTTTTGATTCAGCCAATTTTAATATTGCAGCCATCAAAACTTGTTCCTCTGACTTCGTATGTGCTAGATAATTCAAGAAATAAATCACTGATTTCAATCCAAACTCGGATCTATCCCTAATTTCACCTTGAGATTGTAGAATTGCTTTTTCAATGGTACCATCTAACTTCGACGAAATTCTAAAGGATAACCGTGAACCTTTTTTCATTATCAGCAGTATGTAATTCTCTTATAATAATTTTTACCTATGGAAATCATAGTTAAGATACTAAATCGTGAAAAAAATTACGCAAATTAACATTGTGTTTCAAATTAAATATAGTTAAAATTTACAAAAAACTTAATACTATGAATGGTGAAATACTACTGAATGAAGCTAGAATTGTGCGCACAATGCCATCAAAATTATGCCAAATATCACTGTAAACTTTGTAAAAGGGGTTATTGCGATCAGTGTCTTGATAGGAAAACATTATTGTGTAGAAATTGTATCAACGTTCATGGTACACATAGATCATTTCCTCCAGGTGAATATAGAACGGGATAATCTCATGAGTAATTTCGTATTTACACTTTTATCCAAACAGAAAGTAATGTGATGTATATGCATTTTTAACCATCCTTTCAAAATGGTAGTTTCATTTGAATTCATTTAAAATTCCTATTTCTCTTTATTGATTTGCAGAAATGGAAAACAGTATTACAATCCCTTATTCTCCCGAATTGCATGGAATAACAAGGATAAAAAATGGTAAATGGGGAATTGTGCTGGGACACGGTGAGTATACAGATATTGATAAGGGAGTTCTTGCTTCAGTGTCAAAAAAATTGGCAGAGAAAAATATATCTACCGTGAGATTTAACTTTCCATTCAGAATGTCAAAAATAAAATATAAGGATCCAGCTTCACTTGATCAGGCATTCATCCATGTTTACAATTGGATTGTTCAACAGTATCCCGATATTCGATGGGCCATGGGTGGACATGGAATTGCGGCAGAGAGTTCTGTAAGAATTGCTAGCATACTCGATGATGGTTCGAATGTACCAGCAATTGTTGGCCTATCCTATCCATTATTTCCACTAAATAGACCTGAACTGGCTGATCCCCGTTCTTTTGCTGCTATATTGGGAGAAGGCATTTTTTGTCAGGGATCGAATTCAAAAAGAGGGGATTATCAAAGAATGGAGAATTCTATTCAGATGATGGCAAATCATGTGCAGGTCAAATTGATTAAAGGGGCAAATCATAATCTAGAGGTCCCAGATAAGAAACAAGATACTGTGGCATTCTGGATTGCAAATGACATTGAGAAATTTTTATTACATTTAGTTTGATTTGATTAATACAAAATATCATAAAAATTGGGATATATCATAATTATTTTTAAAATCATCATTCTATCTGATTAAGATATGACTGAAAATTCAATATTCTGTGCTGATTGTGGGGGAAAAAATGAGCCTTCAAGTATCTTCTGCGAAAACTGTGGAAAAGAACTGAAAGCAGCCAAACCAGGCAAATATTCACAACTGGGAGATTATGAAACTCAGGAAAGTTTTTCTCCAACGATGATGGCTGGGCCAAGTACCTGGAATCAGGGTAATCTAATAAATGCGGCCATCAACAGTTATGTGAAACCAGATAGTACAATTCCTCCTCTGTTAGAGGATGCCAATGCACCGAGTCCTACACCCATAGTACTGATTTATGCATTTTTAAGTGCGGTTCTTACCTATTTAATAACAATTAAGGTCACCTACACCTTCGAAGAGGGGTTAAGTGAGGACATTACGCAAGCATTTGAGCCTGAAGTTCTGTCAGTTTTGGCATCAGTTTCTGCTATAGTCAGTTTTATTGGAGTATTTGTAGTCTGGTATATTGGAAGTTGGATTCTGGGTGCACTCATAAAGACTGGAATGCCAATAAATAGCCCTGTTAATTTAAATGCCAGTGTTGCCATGAGAAAATTGAATGCCATCCGATATGTCCCTTCAATATTTGTTGCTCTCCTTCAAATTATTTTATTACAGGTTGAAGATAATCAAGTGTTTCACTTGACTGCAACAACCGTGGCTGGGACGGAATCTGCAACTACAACAATTGTTAGTAATTTCTCCCCTCTCTATATGATGCTCAGCTTCATCATTATTGTCATTGCCCTTTTGGCGTCATTGTGGGTACTCTATAAGGGAATCAAAGCAACTGGATACCAGGGAGGCTCTTTGATGATGATAACTGTTGGTCTTGGACTCTGGGGATTCTATTCTGCCTATGTATCTTATATTAATGTCTAATTTCTATAAATAAGTAAAGAATTTTCACAGCAAGTATCTATTAATTTCTTACCACATGATGTGCCCATCCAGCAGACCCAATTAGGTCCATCTTCAAGAATTTCCACGTGCATGGGATGGCCACAATGCATGGGAGCATTCATTTCAGTCTTACAATTTTCACAAATGTGTTCTTTTGGTAAATTTTGGTATTTGGGATCTAGATCCATAATATAATATGATCAAATATTAATTTAAGAATTTCGATAATCGATTTTTATAACTCTTATTTTTTCAGAGCCTTTGCAAAATAGATTAATGAGGCTATCAAACTTACGATTACAGAGAGGTACATTGCAGCAATATAATTTTCATAGAAGGTGAACAGAATTATTGCAATAATTGGTCCAGTGATGGATGACATTGACATAATTGAATTGAAGAACCCAGTTGCCCTGCCAACCGAGTTGCTTGCTTTATTTTCAGATTCAAGTACACGTATCGCCCCCACTAGGAAAAATGCCCAGGAAATACCCAGTATAATCTGTGTCAGCGATATCTCAAGAAAATTGGATGATATGGTAAATGAGTAAAATGCCAGAGCTGATATTATAATTCCTGTCAAATACATTATTTTTGGATTTCCCCGGTCAGTGACCAGTTTCATCATTATAGCCTGAACTATGGGATTGATCGCAAGTACAATACCAATCTGTGAATCTGTCAAGCTGAGGTCAAACTTCAAAAATAGTGGCCAGAAGATCCAAATTGCATGGGCTGTACCATGCCTTAGTAGTGCAGTTAGGTAAACCAACCAATTTCGTTTAATGACTTCAAGATAACTTATTTCTCCATTACCAGTATTATTCAGATCTGATTCAATATTTCCAGTACCAGATAAATAAGCCAGCAGAAATGTGATTGTCATCACAATTGCACCCAAAATGAATGCCAGTTCTAATCGATAAATTTCTGCGATATACCCCACCACATATACCCCTATACTCCAACCAAAGCTACCAAAGGCGGATAAGTTACCAAGAGGCATTTTTTTATGAGAAGCAATTGTAATTATTGAACTAGGGTATAATCCGAGTGTAATCCCGTTAATTATTCTGATGATCGCAAATGATGTGAAGGTTGTGGGATATATGTTTAGTAGAATTGAGACCGAGGATAGGATCAAGCCAGCTAGGAGTATTTTTCTCCTGTGAATTGTATCAGCCACTTTTCCCGCAATTGAGTTTGAAATTACTAAAAATACCGAGAAAATAATTGCCAAGTATCCAATCTCAACATCTGTTATCCCTCTGTCTTGGAGGAGAAGCTGGAAAAAGAATAAAGCACCTGCAGTTGCAATATTTGTCATAAACATAATTAATTGCAGATCATGGGATTTGGACACTAAATCGAGTTCTATAAATTATGTAATTAAGTGAATCTTTGTCCTAAACAATGATATGAAATAAATTAATGATTTTCTAGAAAATTTCAGATCTAAGATATACAAGTGCAAGATTAGGGATGTAGTAAACACGATTCTTACCCATTCGTTTCATCTCTTCCACAGTGACTCCATTATCACCCACTTTCAATAGTCTAACAGAATCTATTTCTTTTACTTTATCTCCGTCCTTATATCGCACGGTGAATTCATTTTTTCTCTTTCCATCCTTTAGAAGGTGGGTTAAATGGTCTACTTCTGGCATAGAACTAAATAATGCTAACCATTATTTGTAGATTATTGAATTGAAGAAGACGTTTGACCTCTTTTTCAACAAAAATGAAATCATAATAATGATTAATTACTAAAAACTAAAATTAAAAAATAAGAGAAAAATATTATGAAAAAAATAAAAATAATTGGGGTTGGGGGAACTATAGCCTCATTTCACTGCTAAGAATTAACTACTCTGATCTTAGAATTATTTTACCCTCTTCAATATCTGCAAGTAATTTTTGTTCCCTATTCTTTTCCTTGTAATTATTCAACATGAAATCAGCTAGAGAGTTCTCCAGATACTTTTGAATGGTTCGTCTCAAAGGCCTTGCACCAAATACAGGATCATAACCTTCAGAAACCAAAAATTGTTTTAACTTGGGACTGACCTCGAGTTCGTATCCTTTGGCATTAATTCGTTGATTTAGATTATCTAACTGGATCTCCAAAATATCAAACATCAATTCCTTAGGAAGTGAATTGAATATCAATACTTCATCTATTCTGTTCAGGAATTCTGGTTTGAAGTAATTACGCATCTCCAATTTAACTCGGCTATTAATCTCATCTATGGCTAATTTCTTCTCAGTCATCTCCAAAATAAGATCAGATCCAATATTGGATGTTGCAATGATTACAGTATTGGAAAAATCAACCACTCGGCCCTTGGAATCACTTAATCTACCATCCTCAAGTACCTGAAGAAGTATATTAAATACATCTGGATGCGCCTTTTCCAATTCATCAAGTAAAATTACAGAGTATGGTTTACGTCTGACGGATTCGGTTAATTGGCCACCATCATCAAATCCCACATATCCTGGTGGGGCTCCAATCAATTTGGAAACTGAGTGTCGCTCCATGTATTCACTCATATCCAATCTTATGATAAGGTCCTCTGAGTCAAATAGGAACTTGGCAAGAGTCTTGGCCAATTCTGTTTTTCCAACCCCTGTTGG
>DAOUUM010000101.1 GCA_030668165.1 Candidatus Heimdallarchaeota archaeon | reverse complement strand
TCTAGAAATTTTAGATACTTGTCTCGAGTTTCATTGATTGGCAGATCAAAATCGCTAGTTTCAATTTTACTGAAATCTTCTATCTCATCCTCTGTCATCTCTTCTGAATAATCAAATAAGGAGAAAACTGTCTCATTGGATTTGATATCACCTGATTCCAACCATATTTTATTCAACGTGGTTTCCATAATATCTTTTCTCTTAATAATAGTGGATCCATTAAAATCCTTGAAGACTAGTGATCCTACCTTATGATTATTAACAACTACATCGGCATAATTGATGGATTCATCAACAACAAAAGCATTAACTTGAAAACTCTCTGAATATGAGGATCCATCTTTGGGTGTGTAGAGTATAAGATCGTAGGTCTTGTGATATCTACCAGGGCCCACACAGCCAGCAATAAGCAACAAGAGACCACCTGTACCTAAAGTAAATATATTGAATGGAAAAGGGGATGGATTTGATAGATGTGTGAGCAGCCATATGAGATACAGGATTACCCCCAGGCCAACCTCGGCTAACAATGCATATTTTACACCTGCCAAGAATCTTTTCCTATTTAGCATGGCTTTGTGTTAACTTGTACCCATTAATATATTGTGAAATTACAAAAGAATAAAATTCGATCTATGATTAATTATTGATTTTGTTTTGAGGGTTCATTATCGATCTCACCAAGCAGAGCTCGACGAACTTTTTCTTTCTGTTCCTGATCAAGTTCTCTTCTCTCTTTATTCATGACACTGATTTCGTCAAAGAAAGACACTGCCTCTTCCTTTGTTTCAATCTTGTTCTTCGCCCTTAGCCTTCTGATTTC
The DNA here is from genome assembly GCA_030668165.1 of Candidatus Heimdallarchaeota archaeon. Taxonomy (GTDB): domain Archaea; phylum Asgardarchaeota; class Heimdallarchaeia; order Heimdallarchaeales; family Kariarchaeaceae; genus JAJRQD01. The sequence continues at coordinate 7,547 of DAOUUM010000101.1, read as the reverse complement.
AGGATTAATTTCACGACGAAATACATTCCAGATTGACATCTGTTCTCTTTCCTCTATCTGACGGATTATCCTTCTGATGTAGTAATACTCAAAAATCAGTGAGAAACCAATCAGCGATACAAGGAATATGATACCAAATTCTCTGTTATACCCAGATGTTCGGGCATAGAAACCCACCAACATTAATGGCACAGCAAGAAAAGTCAATACCAGGAGAGGGATAGCAAATACAAGGTAACCTCCCTCTATTACGAATTTAGTAAATCTGCTGCTTTTTGAATTGAATAGAAACATCCAAAGACCGAGTGCTATAACGGGGAATAGTAGTAATTGAGACCACCAGGGTAGAAAATCGAGAAAAGCCATAAACGTCACATGTGTTTTAATCAAGTATAAAACAATACTTTCTATTCTAATGTTAATCTTGCGACCTATATAAAAAATATGAATGTAACGTAATCTTGTTCTATTATTAGAAAATAATATGTAATTAATGATAAGAACATAGGGAATAGATTATGATTGGATAATTCCTGAAATCAAGAAAAGAAAGACAAATATATAAAAAAAATACTAAATACATATGGGATAGTGGTGGCATGATCACACCAGTGAGAATAAGAGTTATTGACTATACTTCTTGCATAAAATAGTTCTGGAATTATTTGATCATAATATGGTCCCATTCTAATTCTCAATCATGAGACTCATCCAGCAGCTTAGTCCTTTATTATCAATATCAATTGTTAAAGGCGCTTGCCAAAGCTGAACAATTCTGAATTAAGATTTTGTGTTAATTAAAATTAGGTTAATATAATGAATTCTAAATAATCATTGATTGTAGATTGAATTATTATTCTTATAGCTTGAATTATTTGATAATTTAAATTTCTAAATTATGATTAACTTTTCAGTGTGGGATCAAGAGCATCTCTAAGTGAATCACCCATCAAATTGAAGCCAAGTACTAGTAAAAACAGAGCCAATGATATAAATGTAGGTCCCCACCAGTGTTCAGTTGGTAAATTAGTGATTGCATCTGAAAGATCTTTACCCCAGACGAGTGTTGATGCAGAACCAAAACCAAGATAGGATAGTGTTGCTACACCAATGATGTTTCCTGCAATACCTAGTGTAAAGTAGATAAGTACCGTACTCATAGCATTAGGCATGATGTGATTCTTAATGATTCTGAAATGAGTTGCACCAAGTACTATCTCTGCTTGAATAAACTCACTATTCTTCAATGCAAGTACTTCAGATCGTATAACTCGTGCCATTCCACCCCATGAGATGAGAGCGAATATTGCAAATACCACCAGGTAATACGCACCCTCAATATTGAGGGCGGTAAAGAAAGGTGCAAATGATGCTGATACCAATAAAAGTATTGGAAGGCCAGGCATAGAATTTAGTACTTCGGTGACACGTTGTGTAATATTATCGGTAACTCCTCCAATATAACCGGATGCAGATCCTACAAAAGCACCTATTACACATGTGATTACGGTAGCAACAACACCTATCAGGATGGAATAGAATGCACCGAAGAATAAACGTGACAAGACATCACGACCCTGACCGTCTGTGCCAAAGATATGAGTTGCGGATGGGGGCATATTAGCATCACCCATATTAACAAAATTAGGATTCCAGAAACCAAATAGAGTTTTTGTCTGTAGTTGAGCACTTAGTGTATTGATTGGATTAACCACTACAATTGCAGCACCAAATATCGAAATTGCGATGAAGAACACTACCAGGAAGAAACCTAGTACACCAACTCTGGACCGTTTGAGTCTTCTCCAGATAACAGATAATTGTTCTCCATATCCGAAATCTATAACACGTTCTTCTAGTGAATCACCAAATGCCTTTAAGCGGCCTCCTACTTCAGTGGCATTGCTCAAAGTGATATCCTCAATTTTGATTGATTGATCCATAGTATATATAATAATCTGTTTTGCATTGGGTATTAATAGATTGAATAAACTCTCAGATTCTTTGACTGTTATATCCAATACACCTTCCCATGAAGTAAAACTACGGAACCTTGGGAATTTCTTTACCAAGATCCCCTCATCGGTGATAATGATTGATTGTCTACCGTAGGTACGGAATAACCATCTTGTAGGGAAGTAAAGAACAAATGCCATTGCAAAACCTGTTAGACTCCATCTAATCCAATTCATATAGTCTAATGGTACTGGATTTCCACTGTCATCAACGATATTATTACCAAGTTCATCTAATTCATAGGGGTGAGTGGGGAATCCCTGGCCAGCTACAAGGCTAAATTCCTGGATTGCTAGTATTAGCGTTAATATTCCCCAAAGAATGAGGAAACCGATAACCGCTACCAAAATGAATACTATTGCAGTCATTGTATTTCCAAATACGCTAGAAGTGTAATTTCCACTTTGTGGAATTAATCTTTCTTCTTTATTTTCTACTACTGTTGCCATTTCATTATCCTCCTTAGAATTTGATCCTTGGATCAACAACAGCATAGATAATTTCTGCAACAAGTAACATTAGAATTGACATTGTTCCAAAGAACATATTACTTGCTAGAATTACATACATGTCGAAGAAAAGAGCTGCCCGAACGATCCGTCGCCCAACTCCAGGGTAGTTAAATACCTGTTCTATAATTGCAGATCCACCCAAAATTCCAGGGAGAGATAATGCAATAACGGTTACAAAGGGAAGAAGAGCATTTCTCAGAGCATGCTTGTAGATAACAATTCTCTCAGGTAGACCCTTAGCACGGGCAGTTTTGATATAATTCTGCCTCAGTACATCAAGCATCTGAGATCTCACAAGTCTGGTGAGGAAAGCACTTCCAGTAACCAAAATGGTAACGATCGCTGCCCCAGCAACATGAAGATAGTCACCAAACGATTTATGCCGACTACCATCATAGATAGCCACGATTTTGTTATCTGATATCGCCATGAGTGCAATGATGATCACTAACCCAAGAACGAAGGCAGGAATAGAGAATCCAACCAAGGTTCCGAATAAAGCTGCCTGATCAAAAATTGAATTGTGATTAACAGCTGCGATAATACCTAAGATTGTCGATAATACTACAGATATAAAGAATGCAATACCAAATAATAATACTGTTTTCTCTACGAAGGGAAGAATTTCATCAAGTACTGGCTTACTAGACTGCCAGGAGTACCCAAAATCTAACTCCGTAAACATCGGTATCGCCCAATCTATGTATCTCTGATATACTGGCTTAGTTAATCCCCAATCCTCTTCGATCTGCCCACGCAAAGATTGCAGTTCTTTATTTAGCCCGATAAAGCTGTTTACCGGATCGATTGGTGTCATGGCAAATATCGTGAAATTCATAATACTTATACCTATGACAAGGGGAATCATGGCCAGTAATCTTCTAATTGAATATACAAATAAGGACATAATTTTTTTTCCTCTTACGAGTACGAAGGTCCTGAGTGTTGTTTCCAACAAGTGGAATCCTACAATGGATTCTCACCTCAAGCCTACAATCTGCAATTCTCTCGGGCATTTTTAAAGGTCATCCAAGAAAACAACTATTAACCCTTGAAATATGATTATTAGTATATATTGAGATTAAATTGAGAGTAGATAGCGCTAATCAACATTGAAATAATTCTGATTTTAATGACTTATTGAGTTTGCACTACATTATTATTGTATATCAGGCATCGGTTGGACTTTCTCCAAGATAAGCTTCCAGAACCATTTTATTATTTTGGATTATTTCATTGTTCCGGGTTCAGGAGCTCCTCCAAGTGTTCTCTTCATCATGAAGCCACCAACTCCACCTGATACCACGGCCATCAGTAACCAGGCCCATGAGGGTGTACTCGGATCATCAGTCGCATTAGAGAGAACACTCATCATTATGAAGATAAATGCAAGTAATATCAATGCAAAACCCATACCTGCACCAAGGATAAATCTAATTGCTATACCAATCATTGGATCTCTTTGCTTTTTCTTCTTGGATTCTTTCATAAATTGCATTAAGCCTATACTGATTAAAGTCTCACGGAAGGTGATTCAAAAAAAATGTAATTTTTCATTTTTCATTTCAAAATTTATTTTTACGAGTGCGATAGGTAAATCCGATAACAGGAACCGCGATCAGAACTGATATGAAGGAAATTGGTATTTCATCCCATGGAGATGGAGGTGTGTAATCAACAGGCACATTGGTATCAAGTGCTGTCAGCCCATGTTTTCTGAAGAGATCCTTGGCCAACTCGTAATCATAGGGTGTTGCTGCACTGGTATCATAAAAATCCGTGTAGTAAGTGGAAATTGGGGTTGCCTGTGCAAACTGGGCAAAGCCAACAAATTCCTCGAGTACCGGTCTATCAATTGCCAGCGATAGTGCTTTTCTGATTTCATACTCCGACAGAGCCTCGAATCTTGGATTAATTATCAATTGGAGTCCGGAACCTGCAACTCCCTTTGAGTATATACTCAGTTTCTCATTGGAGAAGACATTACTATTGCTATCTAGCTTGGGATATTCATGAAAATCTCTACCTCCAGTTTCAAATAGTAATGCAGCAGTGTTTGAATCGATGGTTGCTGCATCTGCAACGTGAAACACAATCTTACTGATTGGTAGACTATCTACTTTTTCAATCTCAACAGTATTCAGGTTATCCTCGAAAACAAAATAATAGGGATCCTCTTTGTCCGGATTATCTAGATTAAAACTGTGATCAAAATCCACCTCTGATGGATACCAATAGTTTTGATTTTGTTCAAGGGTAAGTACCAGTGAATCTTCAAAATCAACCATAGCATATGGACCCGCAGTAACTGGATCACCAATATAAGAAGACCATTCAGGAGAATTTCCAGGATTGCCACCAGAATAGGGAGTTGAAGTATCTCCACATTCTGTGGTGAAGGTTGTATTGAGGATGTGATTTGGAATGATAAACTCATTACTCAGTATCTCCACCTCCTCTAAAGTCTGATGATCAAATATTATCTTAATTGAGGTCTCATTGATCATCTCAACTCTTTCCAAGTTCCTCCATCTATCAGCATTTGCTGATGCAATCCAAGGAAAGGTGTTCATATCTAGGGTAAATTTCACATCACTAGCGGTGAGGCTTTCCCCATCACTCCATAAGATATCATCTCTCAGATGAAAAGTCCAGACACTTGCACCATCAATTAATTCGTGAATGTATGATTTGGCTAGATTTGGATGAACGAGACCATACTTATCAACAGTCATGAGACTGGAATATAACGACTGAGCTAAAAGGCTATCAGAACGGCTTGTTGCATAGATTGGAACAGGAATTTTGTGAGATTCGGATAGTGGATAATGGATCTCTGATTCAGTCCTTTCATCTATCCTCTCCTCGGGTATTTCACTCCACTCTGCACCAAGGAATAATGAGTGGATTAGATCCTCGTCCATATCAAGACCTGTAAATCCCTTCCAGGCACCGACAATAACCCCTTGTGAGATTAGTGGAATATCAAGTAACCAATTGTCATTGTATTCCTTTTGAAATTCCTTGGCAAAGTCAATTTTATCCGATCTGGTCAAGGCTGATTCATAATTTTCCAAAATAAGGCTCAGATCCTCCAAAGATGAATTCTCGCTCACTTTTAGTGAGGTGGTACTTATCTCGTACATATCACTAGCAATGAATGAATCAGGATGATAAATATCATAAATAATTGGGTAGGTGGGGAGAATAGTATCATATGAGTAGATGAAAGCATCCCACTCATCACGCTCATCGATTAACCTGGACATGAATGCTGGCAATGGAAGTCCCTCTGGTTTCACATCAACATATAATGGGGCCCAGAATTGTGACAATCCCTGTGCAATGTTATCATACAGAATATCATCGACGGGATATAATATTTTCATGCTAAAATTAGCTACCTGTGCATTTGTATCCACTGGGTGTGTGGAAAATATAAGCAATACGGCCACAATTATAAATATGAATTTACTATTCATTACTTTTATATTGCTTTATACCTTATTAAAATAGTCGAAATGGTAACGGGTAAATCAACGTGATAGAAATTATTGAATATTAGATATTAGTTTATACCTGTTTTTTTACTTTAGGTCCAGATTTAAGGAATTCTTTGGGCACAACATCTAGGAAGCGTTTGAAATTCTCGATGAATAGAAGAGCTAGCTGTCTCTTCTTGTCATCATATGCCTCCTGATTATTCCAGGTGCTTGCAGGATCTAATAATTCATCAGGTACCCCTTCACATGAGGTGGGGACCTTAAATCCGAATACTTTGTCTTTTCTAAATTCTACCTTGTCCAGTTTTCCTTCAAGGGCTGCATTCAGCATCGTCCTGGTATAACTAAGACGGATACGTTTACCAATGCCATAGGGACCACCAGTCCAACCAGTATTAACCAGCCAGCAAGTTGCATCATGTTTCAGCATTCGCTGCTTTAACATTTTTGCATATTTGTAGGGATGATGAACCATAAATGGTGCTCCAAAACATGCACTGAAAGTTATTTCAGGTTCTTCTCCCAATCCAATCTCAGTACCACCCACTTTGGAGGTAAATCCGGAGATGAAGTGATATATTGCCTGATCAGGATCCAGTTTGGATATTGGTGGAAGTACTCCGGTTGCATCGCAGGTGAGCAGTACTATATTCTTGGCATGACCAGCATGGGCACCCTCTACAATATTAGGAATTGCCTCCAATGGATAGGATGCCCGTGTATTCTCGGTCATCTCATCATCATCGAGATCAAGTTTCCTGGTAATCGGATCAAATACCACATTCTCAAGAATGGTACCAAACATCTGGGTGGCTGCATAGATTTCAGGTTCTCCCTGGGGACTCAAATTGATGATCTTTGCATAACATCCACCTTCAAAATTGAATATTCCGTCTTCAGACCAACCATGTTCATCATCACCCACAAGATCCCTTGTTGGATCTGCAGACAGAGTGGTCTTACCTGTACCGGATAGACCAAAGAACAGTGCAACATCATTTTTATCCTCTCTACCCACATTGGCTGAGCAATGTGCGGTAAAAACATCATTTCTTGGCAATAGAAAGTTCATCACTGTGAAAACAGCTTTCTTGATTTCACCACCATAACCGGTGTTGCCAATGATTGCCATTTTCTTGGCAAAATTGAGTATAATAAATGTCTCATTATCAGTCTGATCCATGGCTGGAAGTGCTTTGAAGGAGGGAATTGCAATTATTGTAAAATCAGGTATGTGTTTCCTCAACTCTTCCTGCTTCTCTATGGTGAGAAACATATTTCGTGCAAATACACTGTGCCATGCAAGTTCAGTAATAATCCTGATAGGCATTTTATGCTCCTCATCATTACCAACATTTACATCCTGTACAAATACATCACGTCCCTGTAAATATGCCTGTAATCTACCCAGCACATCATTGAATTTCTGCTCGGAGAATGGCCTGTTATATTCACCCCACCAGATTTCATTCTCGGTCTCTGGTTCCTTGACTACATATTTGTCCTTGGCTGCACG
>DAOUUM010000220.1 GCA_030668165.1 Candidatus Heimdallarchaeota archaeon | reverse complement strand
TTCTCAATTACGAACAATTTTCATGAAAGATTAGATTGCATCGATATCATGTTGTTTAATTATCTGTTATTACTTGAATGATACATGAAGAAGGGGAAAATAATACTTTATCTGTTCATTTCCATAATTATTCTATCTGGGGCTGTTGTCTATTTTGGATATAGTTATACTGATTCCGCAGTTGTTGTTGGGGAGAGTGTTGTGGATGATAACATCATTGTGGATGGACTGAGTTTTTCTGGCAATGTGGCACTTGAAACAGATATTTGGATATACAATTCAGGATTACTCGATCTTGAAAATGTGGAGGTAACAATTCAGGTTTTCTTTGAGAGTGACTCTGGACAGTTCCTGGTCGGAGAGGGAACAAATGATCTTGGTGTGCTACCATCAAAGGAGAACTCATCACGGCTAATCTCGATTACCCTTACCTGGGAAATACCTCGTCTGGCAATTGAGGACGGTATATTACACATTCAGATCGATACAAATCTTAATATCAGGTATATACCTTATCTGATTGAATTTAATGAGACAAGTGATGAAATATGGAATGCCCCTTTCAAGGTACCCGAGATAATTTTTCCCTCAGCTTAACACTATTATTTCATGAGGTAGAAGAATACTAATAACACATACATTGTTAGGTTGATTTATGAAAAGAAAAGGCGTAATGGGTGCATTGATGGATGAATATGAAAGAGCCATTCATGATTTCACAATTGTAGTTAAACCTCTCCAACAGTTGAACTACACAAAAAAAATTGCCAATGGTAAAAACAATTCATTTCAGCTGGTGATAACACATGTAATTCATGCAGGTTATCAATACGCTGATGATATAAGGGATGTATTCAAAAAAGAAAAAAAGAAATATACTCCAGACCTTGAGTATGTATCGGAGGTGGGCGAAGAATTATACAAACTGCTCAAATATATGCTCGCCACTCTTAATGATATGATTGAGATGCCTGAAGATGAGTTTAGTAATCACAATATTCCGGTCTCATGGAAACAGGAATATGATTTAGAACAATTGATTGAACACTCAATCCTTCATGTTCTTAGACACAGAACTCAACTAGAGCATTTTTGGAAAATATTGAGATAGTATATTCTTTGGATCATCTGATTCTACCCAGATACACCGAATAGTAAGCTTTGTCCTTTGATAAGAGCTGTAGAAAATAATTTTTTCTAAGTAATATTATTTTTGGATTCAAATTCAAGGGTACATTAAATTTCAGAGATACCAAACCGAGTAATGAGTATTTTACCATAATCATGTCTTCTGTCTGATCTACTGTTACCTTACCGAACACGTATGTTATAATTTTAAGAATCGGATAAATACCAACGAAGAACAGCAATAGACCCAGTATGAATATTACTGAAATAAATGGATAATATTTTGATGCCATTGGATCATTCAAATGTTCCCTGTTGAATACATTATCCCACACAAAGACCTCCCGATAGATTAAAGTGAGGAAAGCAATTCCAAGCAGGAGTGGGATCATACCAATGAGAATATATGGAATCGCCTTTATCGTATGGGGATGTATTCCCCTCTTATATGTTGGATCCGCAAGCACATGACTGAACTCAAGAGATACAGGATCACTCTTTTCCAACTCAAAATTTCTAGCATTAATCTGGTGGATGAATTTCCATCTTGGAACCGTCTTGGGGAATGACTGAAAAATTACCCTGCAATCTGGAAATAACAGAGCAAAACCCTCTGATAGCTCAAAAATACCAACTCCATCCGGTGAAATTTTAACAGATTCTTTATTCTCAAGAATGATGTGGTGGAGATAACTCGTTTCATATCCTAATCCAAATCCCATTCCACCCATCACAGGAATATTTGCAGGTTTAAGAACTATTTTAGATCCTTTTCTGATAATAATATTCTCTGTTAGACTATGAAATAATTTTTTAGTAATAATTTCAAGTGAAAAATTGTTCTCATCCACTTCTTCACGTGTGATTATCATTTGGTATGCGTTTGCCCTCCAGAGGGTCAACAATAGAAATGTGGCACCTGACATCCCTATCCCCAAAAAACCTAATATGATGTGATCTGATGTTGGTGATGGCGTTACCAGGAGTATATAATTCACAGTAAAATAGATTGAACTAATTATTAGGATCAATTCGAATATTTTTTTATTATTAGTTTGTGGTAATCTCAAGAAGGTAAAGAATAAACCAAGAAGATACCCAGAGACAAAAATATTGAAAGGAATAATATCTGTAAAGAGAAAAGCCATTGCCATACTGAATCCAATACTATTACAAAAAATGAACAAGAAAATATTTAATATATATGATGATCTTCCACCAAAAACAATTGGTTTCTGTCTTAATACAGCACCCATAATATCCCTATACTATATATTGTTTTCCACCTACTTAAATGTTAGCAGAATCATAGATGAAATGCTATTTTATTAGATGTATACAAATAATAATTGGATTAGCTAATTAAAATAATTATTTTTCTAACTTCTTTAGATACAAGGTTAGTTGTTTTTTCCGAAATGAATGCTTATGTAAAATGTATCCTAGGCTTGTTCATGTCGTCTATGATCATTTCAAATGACACCACATTTGGAAGTTTTCAACTAATTTCTTTTATTTCGGATTTACAAAAGCAAATCAACAGAATATCTACTCTAAATTAAAATATCTAATGTAAGGATAATATTTCGAGCTATATGAAAAGAGAGTTGCTAATAATCATTCTATTGATTAATGCCACAATTCCGATGGTTCAAGCAATTCCAGGAGATGGATCACAAAATCCATTAGAAATATCTGAAGGGATCTATTATGGAAATCTAAGCGAATTTGGTTCCATGTGGTATCTGATCAATCTAACAGGTAATTATATTTTTGAACTTGATGGAGATATAGATACTGATTTTGATCTCTACTTGTATAATCTCACAGAACATGAACTTGATCATTCAAATGAACCAAACTATCCGGATGCTATCACCTCATACGGTTATTATGGATCACATCTATTGGAAGTAAGATCTTATAGTGGATCTGGTAACTTTACTCTTGATGTATCCTCATTTCCTGTTATCCCAGGTGATAATGAGAAAAATCCAATCAGTATTTCAGAAGGTGAGACCACAGGTGTATTTGATGGGTCGATCGATTTCATTTGGTATAACCATAGTTTCTCAGGTAATTACAATCTTAAACTGGTAGGAGACGATTTGACTGATTTTGATCTCTATGTATATGATCAGGGACTGAACCTTATAGAGCAATCTTCGGGCATAACTTATCCCAAAATAGTGGACCTGTATTCCTTTTATGAGAGTGCTCTCATCAAAATCGAGACTTCCAGTAGTGAGGGCTCTTTTACACTTAATATCACCTCTTTTCCACTTACTGCCGGTGATAATCCAGCAAATCCGATTCAATTGACCAATAACATGACATTTAGTTCAAGATTGCCTGTAGTAAGTGGTGGAGATCTGTGGGGGATATGGTTTATAATAGAGATTAATGGATATCAAAGATTTATCCTTGATGCAGCAATCGAGACTGACTATGATCTGTACCTGTATACCTTAGACCAAATTGAAATAGAATCACAAACAACCAGTTATTATCCAGAAATTCTAACTACTGAGGAGTTAGTGGGTACATTCTTACTTGAAGTATTTTCATATATTGGAGAGGGGAGTTTTGATCTGATAACACAAGAAGTGGGTGATGCTCCAGGCTCGTCTTTTGAGAGAGCTATTCCCATCGAGACTGGAAATACAAATGGTATGGTACCAGGTCCTGCTTTTGATCAATCAATATGGTATAAAATCTCTGTTGATGGTAATTATACCTTGGCAGTTTATTCTGATGATGGGATAGATCTCGATATGTATGTCTATGATAGTAATTATGACCTGTTCACTTCTGTTCACACATATAATAATCCTGAAAATTTAACCTTGATTGATGTACATGGAGAGTACTACATCAAAATTAATCCATATACTACAGAACTGGGAGATTTTATTCTTTTTTTCTATGAACAGGTAGAAACAATTCCACAAACTAGTACCTTGGACGGCTCAAAGGAGGGGGGATTTGATGAAACATTCTCTGAGTATGGTCTTCCTCTGATCTTAGGAGTTGCTGTTATTACATCTTATGCAATAGTCGCTAGGAAACGGGCAGCATTTCGACCAAGGAACATAAAACAAAATATTGGTAAAAAATTACAAAGTAGAAAAATTGAAGCAAAAGTATGTTTGACCTGTGGAACTTTCAATCCCATGGGCGCAGTATTCTGCGAGGAATGTGGATCCGATCTTTGATGTTTTTTACAAAACTAGGCCAGTAAATTGAAAATTCATTGGGCTAAAATACCTATTGAAAAATTAGAGATCTAAATCGGAAATTTCTAAAAATTGGATGTATATCTGTTTATTTTAGAGTTTCCATTTAAATTGAAATTTGCCTTTATTTACCAGCTGGGATCGGTCCAGTATACCGGATGATCAGTTTGTGAGGTTGAAGAAGTTATTAAATTATTCATAATCTAAAAAAGTGATAAGATAGATAATAGATAATAAACCATAACCTCGATCGATTGATTTGATTAATACAAATTATTGGTTGAAAGATGAATTGCTATACCCAAAATTTAGATAGACCGATAATCAAGAAAACAAGATGTCTAAAAAAAATAAGAAAGACGAAAAAGAAAAATCAATTCAAAAGATTAAATTTGTGGGATTGCCAAAGGGATCAATTCTTTGGCCTACTGCAGCGACTTCATTAATCCTGGGAATAGTTGGATTTATTTTCCCAGATGCAGTCAGTTCATTTTCCATTATTTTTCTATCAGTATTCACAATCAATCTACTGATACTATTCTTTGATTTCTCAAGAGGAGCAGTTGTGGGGCTCATTGGTCTCGTCGTTGCATCAATTAGTCTTGCCTATTCCTTTGATATAAAACTTCCTTTTCAGAATCTTATTGATCATGGGATTATTGGTGGAGCCTCTTCTGAATTCTTTGCCCTGTACGGTATAGTTTTCCTAATACTTCTATTTTTTGCGATAGTCTTCAAAAGATCTTTTGATTATTTTGAGCTTTCGTCAAATGAATTAATCAGGAAATTTGGTATACTTGGAGATAGTCAACGTTACAATGCACCCAATATCCAAATTAAGAAGCACATCAATGATGTCTTTGAAAGCATTCTACTATTTGGTGCAGGTGATCTCATTATAATTACAACCAAGGGTCAGGAGTTTCACATCAATAACGTTCCAAGAATTAATAGATTAGAGAAAAAGATGACCAAAATATTAAGTCGCCTAGATGTTGAGATAAGAACAGATAACTAGATATGAGTTTTAATGAACTATTAAACTAATTTTATTCTAATATTTGTATCGGGAAATTATTTAATTAATTTGGTTTCTAAACCTTTTATGCAGATGTAAATAGTAAAAAAGCAAGAATATAGTGAGTGTATGGATATAGGTAGAATATAAAATATAAACAAAAACAAATAAGAAAGAAAAATAAGAATAAGCCTGTCCCAAAATTAATTTATTAATTATTCAACCTCCTAA
>DAOUUM010000073.1 GCA_030668165.1 Candidatus Heimdallarchaeota archaeon | reverse complement strand
GTTGCCCAGCGACTATGACCTATAGCTGTCATACCAGTCAATTTTTTGAATTGTAGATTATCACCCACAACTCCGATAGGCCCCTTATCCTTGTGAACCTCAATTTTTTCATCATCAATAACGGCAATGCCTACCGAGTCATATCCTCTGTATTCGAGACGGGTCAGGGCATCGTAGATCTGCTTACCAATATTCCCATCACTTGAATTTCTAGTGATTCCAATAATTCCACACATCTACTATAGTCCTCAAACGCAATTATTCATGTATTAATAAATTTGTTAAGATATTGTACACAAAAATAATTACTGCTATCAGTTTAGTTTGAATTTTCTATTAAATAAATTCCTATGAATTCCTACTTTTTCCAGTTAATTAATGGAAAATAATTAGCATCTGTTTTTAATCCGTCTAAATACCAAATATAGAAAACAAAACTTCATTTTTATTCCTATTCACTGTGAATCTGTTTTTAATGTGATAATGCAAAATTGAAGTTGAAGATGAAGGCAATTATTCTTGCAGCCGGTGAAGGTGAGGCATTACGACCAATCACCGACGCGATCTCAAAACCAATGATTAAAATCCTCGATAAGCCCCTCCTACAATTTGCCATAGATCGATTGATTCATAATGGTATCACGGAGATCTGTATAGTTGTTTCCAAGGATAATACTGAAATCAAAAACTATTTCAGGGATGGGAGGGCTTTTGGGGTCAGTATTACCTATGCCGAACAGATGGAACCAGAGATATCCGGAGCAATCCGGGCTGCGGAATCATTTGTATCCAACGAGGAGCAATTCATACTTCTGCATTCTGACATAATATGTAGCCCAGAGATACTATCAAGAACCCTAAATGCCATCGGATCGTCCGGGGTAGATATGGCCGTTGCAGTCACCCTCCAGATGGAAGTATTGGACTTTGGAGTGATAAGACTTGATGCCTCTGGTTTTGTTGAAAGTATAATTGATGAAGGAGATGAGGGTTCTTCTTCTCACTATGTGATTGCGGGTGTATTTGTACTGTCAAATAAGATCTTCGAGTACCTCCACAAAGGATTTGGTTTCAACCAATCATTGAACGAGTTCATCAAGGATGGTAACAAGATTGCAGCAGGGATCTGGAACGAGGTATGGATTGATATCGGCAGGCCGTGGGATCTATTGACAGCCAGTAAATTCCTTCTCGACCAGTTAGACCACTCAAGAATATCTGCCAATGCTTATATTGAGGATAATGTCGATATCAAAGGTCCGGTTATTATCGAAGCAGGTGCTGAAATACTCAATGGTACAATAATCAAAGGACCAGTTTACGTGGGGCGTGACACTTTCATAGGAAATAATACACTAATCCGGAACCATGCCATAATATCGGATGCTGCAAAGATCGGCATGGGTTGTGAGATTAAATCATCAATTATAATGAAGGGTGCATCAATTGCTAGACTTTCATATATTGGCACCAGTATCGTCGGCCCCCATTCCACAGTTCATTCTGGGGCAATCACAATCAATCTACCCATACCAAAGGCTCCCATTATCATGGAGATCCAGGGTGAAGAGGTTACCATCCCAATAAGCAAATTCGGTGCAGTGATTGGACCCCGTTCACAAGTTGGAGTCCACGTCTCACTACAACCTGGTACTATCGTAGATACGGATGTGGTAATAGAACCCAACACCAGTGTTTCTGGTAGAATTAAAAAATAAAACAAAATGAAATTTCTAATAATTAGCCAGAGAGCCCAACCCTTTGTCAATGTTAACATGAAGAGCCTAACAGAGTTGGGAAGGTTTGATATCCTACTCAGATCGATACTGGCAGCCACCCGGTTCATACATTCAACCGATACCAGTGTAGATGAGATCTATTGCTATATCAAGGGAGATGGAAATGGTTGGTTCAATTGGGACAAAAATACTAATAATGAGGATGAGGTATCCCTTGCACATAATCTTGAGAAGAACTGGGAGAAAGTATTCAATAAAACCTCCCTTGCTGAGTTGCTAGGATCAATCTCCTCCCCTTCAATCTGCTTTCTTGATGAAGATGGTGTGAATATCAATAAAAATTCAGTGATTGAAGAGATAAAAGATTCATTGGTGGTGCTGGGTGCTCAGAGTGATCTTGCTGATGATGACAGGAAGCAACTCATTGAATATATCAGATCAAGTAATTCAATATCACATTCTATTAGTCTGGGATCTGACTCAATGCTCGCAAGCCAGTCCATAATCTTTTTGAGGCAATTAATCTCATTAAAATAATTATACTGCAAAGTCCTGTTCATTTAATAATTCACAATAAATAAATTTTAAATCCAAGTGTTTCTTCGAGTCAACCATGGCAGGTTCTTTAAAAGCAGCATTGGTTGCCAATTTTACGATTGCTATTGTAAAAGCAATTTTGGGTACAATCAGTGGATCCGCAACTATGATGGCTGAGGCAGCTCATAGTCTGGCAGATACATTTAATCAGATATTACTAGTTCTAGGGATCAGAAGAAGCAAGAAGGATCCGGATCTAGAGCATCAGTTTGGTTATTCCAAATCAACCTTTTTCTGGGCATTTGTTGTTGCCGTCCTAATATTCGGAGTTTCAGGTATGTATGCATTTTTAGAGGGTCTGGATATCATACTGCATGGGGGTCATGAACTTGATTCTGATCACCTTATCTATAACATAGTCGCTCTTTTTATAGCGATTATATTGGAATCATTTGCACTTCGAGCAGCTTATAGAGAGGCAAAAGCACATCAAAGAGAATTGAACTCTGATTCATTTATAGAAGCACTTGATGATCTTCAGGATCCAGTACTGAATTCGTTACTGGTTGAGGATTCACTTGCTCTCGCAGGTCTATCAATTGCATTTATCGGATTAATGGTTGCCTTTTTCACTGAGAATCCCATTTACGATGGTATTACCTCATTGATCATTGGTGTACTTCTGATAACTGGTGGATTACTTCTGGCATATGAGAACAGAACCTACCTCATAGGCAAGGCAGTTGCGCCTCGAGTTCAAAAAGCGATCTACGAATATGTTAGTCAACTAAAAGAGGTTGAGGCGATCCAGAAAATGAGAACTATGTTGATGGGTGTGGATGAGATGATACTTGCCATCGATGTCAAATTCAAGGATGAGTATGAGAATACCAATATTGGAGAGCTGATAGATAGTATTGAAGAAGCTTTGGAAGCCAAATTTGAGAAGGTAACCAAGGACAAGATTTTCATCGAAGCTCAGTAGTATCAGTTAATTAGATATTAAAATTATTGTAAAATTTATTTTAACAGTTTATCAAGTAATTCATCATCCGACAACTCTGGTATCAGAACATGACCCTTGCCCTCATTTGTCTCATTCCATTCCTTGACAGTATCAATTGCATGGGGATTTGTGGCCCATGATCGTCTACCCACTCCCACGATCACATCCCAATCAAGGGCTGATTTCACAATCTCATCAACACGTGGTGAACCATCCAGTACCAGTCCAAAACCACCATTGATCGCCTTTCCTGTGCCAACACCACCACCATTGGACAGTACACACATGGTCATTCCCCTGCTTGCATTACCTGCCCAAGATTGATGTGCCATGTCAGACATGATATTGCTACCATCTAGTATATTTGATGTCTCCCTGTAAGTGGAGTCAGTGCCACCGGTGTCGTGGTGATCTCTACCCATCATGACAGGTCCAATTTCACCATTTTTAACCATCTCGTTGAATTTCATTGCAATTTTCACCCTGCCTGGTCCATCTGCATAAAGAATTCTTGCCTTTGATCCAACAACCAATGCATTTTTCTCCGCATCTCTGATCCAGATGTAGTTATCTCTATCCTGTCCTCTCCTATCGGGATCAATACAGGACATTGCTGCCTGATCAGTTTTTCTAAGATCCTCATCCTTTCCTGATAGGCATACCCAGCGAAATGGTCCATAACCATAATCAAAACATATAGGCCCCATAATGTCCTCCACGTAGCTTGGATAGACAAATCCATCAAAAGTATTTATTCCATTTCTGGCAACTTTGGTGTAACCAGCATCAAATACTGCTTTCAAGAATGAATTACCGTAATCATAGAAGTGGGTCCCCCTCTCGACCATGGTATCAATCAACTGAATCTGGGTTCTCAGTGATTCATCAACCTTTTCCTTGAATTTGTTGATATCTGATCTCATCAGCTCTCTGCCCTCATCAAATGTAAGGCCGTATGGAGTGTAACCACCCTCGTAGACTGCATGACAAGAAGTCTGATCCGAGGCCAGCTCGATTTTGATATTATTCTCAACCACATATCTCCACAGATCAACCACATTACCATGGTAAGCAATAGATAGGGGGTTTTTCCTCTCACGGTATTCTTCAACCCATGCAAACACCTCCTCCAGATTATCTGTTATCTTATTCACCCATCCCTGCTCATGTCTGGTCTTGATTCTTGAGTGATCTACCTCTGCAATGACTGTGATCCCACCTGCAATCTCAATTGCCTTGGGCTGGGCTCCACTCATTCCTCCCAGACCGGATGTCAGTACCACAACTCCGGCAAGATCGTTGTCATCAGCAATTCCCAGATATTTTCTACCCGCATTCAGAGTGGTGATATAGGTACCATGCACAATTCCCTGTGGACCAATATACATCCATCCTCCGGCAGTCATCTGTCCATAGTTGGCAACTCCAAGAGCTGCAGCCCTGTGAAAATCGTCAGGATTATCAAACATACCAATCATCAATCCATTGGTATTTACCACCCTGGGTGCATTTCTGTGGCTGGGGAATAATCCCAGAGGATGTCCTGACATTACCACCAAGGTCTGATCCTCTTTCATATTCTGCAGATATTTGACAATCAATCTGTACTGCATCCAGTTCTGACATACCTGACCTGACTCACCATATGTTACCAACTCATAGGGATAGAGTGCAACATCAAAATCAAGATTATTCTCCATCATCAACTGCATTCCCCTGGCCTCCAAAATCCCCTCATACTCATCAACAGGTCGTGCTTTGATCTCTCCCTGTGGTCGGTATCTGTAGCCATAGATTCTACCGTGGGTTCTCAGCTCATCAAGAAACTCGGGTGCAAGTGCTTCATGCAGTGATTTTGGAACATAACGGAGTGCATTGGATAGGGCAATCTTGGTCTCCTTTTTGTTGAGATGATAACCACGGGTTGGAGCTCTTCTGAGATCCTCTCTGAACGCTGTAACCGGTGGTAATTCATTCGGTAATGTGAATGTTTGAACCTTTTGTGAAGTCATTTTAGTTAATTCAAGCATTCGTCTTCGATTTAATAATTTTGTATTCTCCTTCCAAACTATCGCATCAATTGGATATTATTTTATTCCTCAAACAGGTCCTCATCTAGACCCAGTCTCTCAACCGCCTCAAGAGCTCTTTGTTGTGCATCCTCAAGGATTGGTGTACCATGACCGGATAGTAGTAGATCAAATTTCAGCTTGCTCATCTTCACAAGTGATGCCCTTGCAACATTCATGTTCTCGGCAAATAATTTGACTCCCAGTTCCACATCACCCTCTTTGCTAACTCCTGCATCACCTGAGAATAAAACATTATTCTTCAAGAATCCAAGCGAGCCCATAGTGTGTCCAGGCAGGGAGTGAACCTCAAATCCGACATCATTTTCATCCTCAATTATCTCGCCCTCAGCTACATATTCTATCTGGGTCACCGGTTTAGGGGTTATAAGTGGTCTCAATATGTAATAAAGAGGTTTTAGTATAAAATTATTTGGTGGTGGTCTTTTCATCTCACCTTTGATATAGAGAGCATCCTGTTCTGAAGAAAATATCCTGGTGTGAAGATGATTGTGTAGGTGATGAAGTCCACCCACATGATCAGCATGATGATGGGTTAGCAGTATTTTTTTGATATTTCTGGATTCAAGTTCCTCTCGGATATAATTTAATATAGGTTTGGCTTTTTTATTAAATCCAGAATCGATCAGTATCAGATCCTCACCACTCTCAACTATGTAGGCATTTACGTAGATGTCTTTTATCCAATGAATTCCCTCGGCTATCTCAGAATTAGGTCTTAAATCGCTCAAAATTATGTCACTCTGATTAAAATCACTGATTTGAGATTAAAGATTTTCTAGTGGGATTTAGAATTTATCCAAATTTGGGTCATTATCAAAGAAATTGGATTTATCCTCCTGATCCTCATTAATCCACTTTCTCACGTTATAATTGGGATTAAAATGACCACTTAATTTATCAAAATTGGATTGAATGGAACTAATTGAATCATTTATCTGATGTCTGAAATCCGAGTAATTTTCTGGATCCACCTGGAGGTTAGATGCACGTGTATCTAGATCATTCGTCTTTCTTTTGAGTTCAAGCAGTTCTTTTTTCAAAGTTGATAAAGAAAGATTGGAATTTGGCTCATTAAAATTAGCGGGACCCTTACCAAATAATCTCTCTCTAAATATTTCCACAAATTTATCTGTGGCATTTCTGTAGGTGTTCCTATCCGCAGCCTCAGCTTCTATTTTGAGTATTTCCTTGGCCGATCCAATTGTAAAATCATGATTACCTTTGATAAGTTTGAGATAAGCCTCAATTCCACTGATTGCATTGAGAGGTGCATTGATCTTGACATTACCCTTGAGGATCTTGATAGTTAATTGATTGCCTTTGAGGGATGAATGTTCCTTGTTATGATTTATTATTAATTCATAGGGTATTCTCTTGGCAAGAATGATCTTTTCCTTATTCCTCTCTTCCACTGCCTGCTGTGGAAGAAATACCAGTTCCTCCTCAGCAAAAATGATGAATCCGATAAATCTCAGGGTCTCTTTTTTGTGTTTTATCTGGGTACTGACTGCAGGTATTACTGCCGCCACATTGTATATTCCCTCTGGCAAAAATCGCTTCACCTTGGATAGGAGTTCATAATGCCTTCTAAGGGGATCTGCAAGCGTGTATAGCTTGTTCAGTTCAATATTAACCTCTTCCAACCAGTGCTCAATCATCTCGATTAAGTCCTTGATGAGATCCGATGTGTTGATTATAATTCTCTCCGCTGATCTGTAGCTGTTGATATCAACACCTGAGAAATAATTGATATTTCTGACATCAAATAGTGCCTCCTGTCGTACCTTCATAAGCTGATCTATACTACGTTGATTGATGAACTTGAGTGCGGTGGAACATCGGTTGAGCTGCTCCTCGATCTGGGGAAAGGCCATAAGTCCGCCGATTCTACATAGCCGCACGATGGT
Source organism: Candidatus Heimdallarchaeota archaeon (assembly GCA_030668165.1). Lineage (GTDB taxonomy): Archaea > Asgardarchaeota > Heimdallarchaeia > Heimdallarchaeales > Kariarchaeaceae > JAJRQD01. The sequence goes on along the minus strand of DAOUUM010000073.1, from coordinate 2,422 downwards.
TATGAAAAATTCAAAACTCCTATAGGTCTCATCGAGGCTTGGCTGAATATCTTTAATCTCAGATAAAGCAGAAAAATAATCGCTTGGCAGATTGTTCACTATGAGTTCAGGATCATTTAACTCTGTTCCCCCACAGTTACTACAGCATATTTTAGTCTCTTTTCTTATCTGCTGAGTCTCACAACCACAATCTCCACAATATTCTGAATTCAGTTCTTTTTTGCATGTGCTACAATACTGGGTGACAACCTCTACCTCCTCGGTACATCCGGAACAGGACAAAAAGGCACACTTATGGCAGTACAGTAGTTTACCATTCCCCAATTTACACCAGTGACACTGTAAAGAACTGTCTCTCATTGTAGTCAACATTTCTAAATATTTTCACACATATAACTTGAGATAATACCTAGATAGTATGTCTTATTACATGGATTATATGTGCAGATATCTAATCAATAATCTTTTCTAATTAATAAAACACAATGTAATACGCTAAACTTATTGGGGGAATACTCTTGCTCATATCGCCGGGGTTTGAATTATTCAATCTTGGGATAATACTGCTTATAATCCTGATATCAGGCAAAAGGAATTCATGCTTCATATGACCGAGTACATAAAGAACCGAATACATGATATGGATGAACTGGTTCTGGTCGTTAATAAGGATCGCTGGGAGAATGATGATGCAGAATCGAACTATCGTAAGTATGTCAAGAGAATTAAGAATACTCATCTCTTCCATACTCATAATAGAATCACATCATTAATCTGTTTTGTTAGTAAAATCTGGTCAATAGTAAAAGTCACATATAAAATTTGAAATAACTAATCAGAGTAAAAACGCTGCCTACACTGGTTAACATCTCCCATGTAGATGAACATACCAAGAGAGATAGCATTATTCATATCAGGAATCAAAACTAAAGGCATATGGCCTAGATGGGTGTGAATAACTGCGTTATACCAGATATAACACTCTGAATCGTATGCGGATAGATCCAATTCTTCATAGGCCTCGTACTCAATGAATAGGTGTCTCTCTGGCATAATGCCCCGACTGATCAATCTCTCAAAAGTCGCTATCTTGTATTCGATCTCATTGAGTGAGAACTGATTTTTCATATCAGATTGTCTCATCAAATACCTGAGTTCTCCACGAATATAATTCATGATATCACCTGGGATCCTGATCTTATGGATGATTACATTTCGATGCTATTTTCCTACCATGATAAAGATGTTATACTACATGGTTCCAAATTATTACAAGACAAGATATCGAATGAACAGATTAATTGTATTAATCAGATTGATATCAGCACATCTTCTAAATACATCAATTCTGATCTCAGACGTAAAGTATTTGGTCCTAATTTTGAATTCATGACCATCAGTCCTAATGATTTCTTCGATACCTCGATTTATCTCTATTATGATTCCATGATGGATACTGTGGCTATTAATCCTACTACCACCCCCACCTACTTCGATGAGGGTTTTGAGGGTATGGATGTGGCCAACACATTACAAATCTACCATGGATCGGATTATAGGGGTGTCACCACCACCACCACCACGGGCAATCTACAGGAATTCGTTCAAGCATACCAATCTATGTACGATTCCACTGTCTTGGTCCAATCAGGTACTGGATTTGGTGATATTGGGGGCCTATTTGAGAACAATGGTTTTCTAGGTGCTTTTGGTGCATTGAAAAGGGATACAACTGAATTACCTGGTTTCATCATGAGAATACTCAACAAATTACTCTCGCTTAATCTATATTATGAACACTCCCGTGTTGCGTTTAGTAGATATTTTGAGAAGATAGGTTATTAAGAATTAAATAAATAAAAATCAAATATAAATATAATTACGAAATACCTCAAACATTTTATCCAGGTCAAATTTTTCTGGGTATTGTTCTATTGTTTCCTGGGTCGTACGCAATCCCTTCAAATTGGGTAATTTCTCCAACCATCTGATATCTGAGATAGTGGTTCCCTCAATATTCAAGTACTGCAGGTGTTTCATCTTGGTGATCTCTTCAGGTAATTCGGAGATCATGGTATGATTTAGATCTAAGTATTCCAGACTCTTCATCTCCTCCAATCCGGTGGGAAGATATGATATTTGAGTAAAGCCGACATTCAGAAACTTTAATTTTTTCAGTCTGGTTATTTCTGATGGTAGTTCAGTTAATTCGGTACTTGATAAGATCAGTATTTCAAGGCTTTCCATCCTATGTATTTCTGTGGGAATGTAAGTACAACTCGCACCACTTAAATCCAGGTTTATTATTTTTGTTTTTAATAATTGTACAGGGAATTTACCGGTGATTCCGTTAATCTTCAATATTTTCAGGTTTGGTAACTCACCGATGACCTCTACCATTTTTTCAGAATAATAACCCAAG
>DAOUUM010000324.1 GCA_030668165.1 Candidatus Heimdallarchaeota archaeon | reverse complement strand
GATTATACTATTTCTGTAAGGAAGATATTATAATTTGTTCCTACCGAGGAGATATCAGATGTCTGGTAATAAAGAGGATGAAGGATCTTGGGAGGAGCCAATGTTTCGTGATGCTGTGCTGATTGAACACAAGACCAAGTATATCAAGAAGGATAAAAAATATGCACAGCAATCAAAGTATAGCTGTATTATCTGTAATATAATCAATAGCGAAGAAAAAACCGGTTCCTACGAGATATATCGATCTAAGAATTTCATAGTATTTCTCAACCTCTATCCCTATACATCTGGACATCTTCTGATCAGTCCACTAGAGCATCTTGTATCATACAATGAACTAAGTGGGGAGGACCTAGCTGAGCTAGGTATACTTACCCAGAGGGTAATGCAGATGCTGACCCATTTTAGCACAACCACCTCATTCAATCTGGGCTGGAATGAGGGAAAATTTGCCGGTGGATCAATCAAACATTACCACCTTCATATTGTACCAAGATATCCTAATGAGATGAATTTTATGGAGATAATTGCCAGGACCAGACCCATGATTCTATCTCTTGAGAATTCTGAAATTGCATTTAAACAGTATATACCATTTTTATCTGGTGAAAAATCAATAGATGATTTGGAAATAAAAAGATTCTTTGATTAATTGATTTACATTTGATCGAAGGCTTGCTCCAGATCGTGAATGATATCTTCCACATCCTCGATGCCCACACTGAGACGCATGAGAGTATCAGTTATACCAGCTTTCTCTCTGTCTTCTGGGCTTACTGCCAGATCAGAATGAGTGGTCGAGGCGGGATGTGAGATCAGGGATTCCACTCCTCCCAGTGATACAGCCCTGGTGATCATTTCAAGACCATTGACAAATTTCACCGCATCATCAAGTGTACCATGAAGATGGAAGGTCATCATAGATCCTGGACCAGAATGCTGCTTCATTGATAACTCATGACCTGGGTGATCATCAAAACCTAAGAACAGTAATTTCTTGATCTTTGGATGGTTTTTGAGATATTTTGCCACCTTGATAGCATTTTTCTGTGCTGCTAGCACTCGGATTTTCAAGGTTTTCATACCTCTACCGAGTAAGTAAGCATCCATAGGTGCAAGCATACCACCAAGATGGACTCTTTGCATTCGGACCATGTCCATATGCTCTTTCTTACCAATGATGACACCTGCAATGAGGTCAGAGTGACCATTGAGGAATTTGGTTGCTGAGTGCATCACTATATCAATTCCAATTTCCAGGGGTCTCAATAGTATAGGACTCATGAAGGTTGAATCAATTGCAGTCAAGATATTGTGTTCTTTTGCCAATTCCACTATAGGAGCAATTGCTACCATTCTAAGAGTGGGGTTGGTGGGACTCTCAAAGTAGATAAATTTGGTATTATCCTTTATTGCTGCCTTGACCTCATCAATATTTGATGCATCAAGTAAGGTGACATCAATACCCATATGTGGTAATGTATGGGTAAATAGGGAATGTGTACCACCATACAGAGTGTGATCTGCAATAACATGATCACCAGCATGGAGAAATGCGGTGGTAAGGGTTGCGATGGCAGCCATACCAGAACCGAATAACACTGCTTCATCTGCTCCCTCAAGAGCTGCTAATTTATGTTCTGTATCTACAATGGTGGGATTGGCTAATCTACCATAGGTAAATCCTTTGGGATCTGTTCCATCGAAGATCGCAGCTCCGTGAGCTACTGTTGGAAAAGCGAATGTTGATGATAGATACACTGGTGCATTCACTGGGTGGTGAGTGCTGTGTTTACCTTCAGTCCCTGCATGAATTGTGACTGATCCTAGACCATATTTGTGATTTTTATCCATAATAATCATCTTCTGTCAAATTACTAATTGTAAAGTGATTTCTACTTCTAGATTACGCGTTGTTTTTTATAAATATGATGTAAGTACAGGAAAAAATGCGTCAGTCATATTTAATCAGTCGTGTATTATTTAATACACTAGTTTACGATTCGTCAGTAATATTTATCTTCTATATCAAATTCGTTAGCATGAAATGAGAGATCCCAAGAGCAATGAACATACTGTGGTGCAATTTATCAGTGAAACAGGAGTGATCGATGAAATAGATCAGGCCATCTTGCATGAATTAATAGATAATTCCAGACAGTCCACTCAGGCTATTGCCAATGCCTGTAATATATCAAGACCCACCGCCCATGAGAGAATCAAGAAATTACAGGAAAAAGAGATCATAGAGGAGTTTTCAATAAATCTGAACTATGCTAATTGTGGTATTCCCCTCAAAGTATTCATTCTTGTATCGTTTGATGCTGTTCTCGGCAAGGATATCACCCAAAAAGAGGTGGCTAAATTATTGTCAAAAATCCCTTTTGTATTGCGAGTATCAATTATTTCAGGGGCATTTGATTTTTTGGTAGAGGTTCAGATAGATTATATGGAGAGGCTTGCTGATGTGATAACTGAACAATTCAGAGATATCCCCGGGGTGGGAAACACACAGACTCTGATCTCCTTCTCACAGTACAAGCAGGGTATTTCGACCACAAAAAGAAAATTGAATTTATAAGCTACTAGGCATTAAATTATAGAATAGTCATCGGTTGCGAGATAGATTTTTAAATTATTACATTTCTGAGACTTCATGGCAGAGAAGAAAGTAAAAGGCATCTCCATGTGGTTAGTACCTATAGTAGCCCTAGGATTTGCTTCAACTCAACTATCCTGGGCATTATTTAATAATGTAGTGCCCCTAATGCTGCAGGAAAATTATGGAATAACGCTGGCGTGGGTCGGCTTCATTATGACATGGGACAATATCATTGCATTTTTCTTACAACCTGCAATAGGTTCCCTATCAGACAAGACAAAAACCCGCATTGGTAAAAGAATGCCCTACATTATCCCAGGAATTATTTTAGGATCAATACTATTCTATGGAATATTTCTTGCCTCAAAAGAGGTATTATGGATATTTCTGGCTGCAATAGTGCTGTTTAATCTATCGATGGCACTTTACAGATCACCCACAGTTTCATTATTACCCGATCTGGTTAGGAGTGAAGATCGAACCCTGGGAAATGGAATCGTTAATCTAGTTGGTGGAGCATTTTCGGGAGTATCACTATTTGTTGGTGGAGCCATGCTCAAGGCAGGAAACACACAGAGTGCATTCCTAATGGTTTCTGTTGGAATGATTCTGAGTCTTATTATATTGTTCGGAGTTATAAAAGAGAATAAGTATGATCTAGGCACAAAGGTTGTCGAGGAGAAGGACAACGTTTTTACCATATTAAAAAGAGAATTCAAGAGAATGGTAAGGGCTGAGGATAAATCAATGTTATTTATGTTGCTGGCAATCTTCTTCTGGTTTGTTGCGTGGAATGCAATTGAAGCATTTTATAGTACATACGTACACCGTACCTTTGTTCCGGAGTTAACAGGTGAGGAAGCCTCAGGTGTAGCCTCAGGTGTTATGTTCGTATTTCCAGTAGTTTTTGTTCTGTTTACACTAGTCGGAGGAATTCTTGGTAAAAATATTGGTAGAGCTAAAACAATGAAAATAGGTCTAGCAATAATGACTCTTGCAATTTTCCTTGGATCATTGATAAAGATTGATTCATTTCTAGGTTTGTCTCTGAGTTGGGAGACTTCATTCACGATAATATTTGTAATTGCAGCAATTGGTTGGGGTTTAGTTAATGTCAACTCAATTGTGATAATCTGGGAACTAGCAGTCGATAATGGTACTGGTACTGGTTTCTACTATGCATTTGCAAGTGCAGCTGCTATAACTGGTCCAACTGTTATGGGATGGATACTTGAGATAGATATTAGCTATCTTTTCCCATTCTCAATCACATTTCTTGTGATCGCCTTCATCACCCTATTTTTTGTTAAATCTGGAGAGGCAGGCGAGAAGGATGGATTATTATCCGAGGCATTGTCTGAGATCTCAGATTAGACCACCATAATGAATCAATACAATTTCGAATAGACACAAAGTATAATTAAAAGCTATCAAATATCATTCATGGTCAAGTACAATCCTCCTAAATAT
>DAOUUM010000228.1 GCA_030668165.1 Candidatus Heimdallarchaeota archaeon | reverse complement strand
TAGTCAGATTTGCAGAAAAAGAGGGAGTTGTGGTCTATGAGATCACTACCCTGCAAAAATTACTTGATGTTTTGATGGATTTATGATATTGATCGTTTTCACTTGCTAATCTATAAATACAGCTTTGTTGACTATTATACTTATGAAAGTTGAGCGTAGTACAGTTTTAGATGGATCTGTCGGTGATATCTACTCACTGGTGACCAAATTATCCACTCTTAGTTATATCAGCAGGCCACTACTCACATTTACACTGATATCTGAGGGAGAGGTGACATGGAGAGTTGGAGATATCCATGAATTCAGGCTGAGATCATTTGGTTTTCTACCTATGGGTCGTCATAGAATTGAGATTGCCAAGGTAAGTGAGAATCACATCTCATCAGTTGAGAGTGGGACCCTGGCCAAAACCTGGCTTCATGATATCTATCTTTCAAGGATCGATGAAAACAAAACGACGTACACAGATCTTGTGGAGATCAAGAGTGGGATTCTGACTCCATTTATCTGGATATTTGCCAAAGTATTTTATGGACACAGACAGCGAAGATGGAAAAAACTACTAAAATTACATCAGAATAAGCAGTAGAGAAATTGAATTTATGAATTATTAAAATATTTGTAAATATAATTATCGTAAATTATCATTTTTCCAATATGTATTCAAAAAACACCATGGATATTTCATAACTAGCTAAATATATCAAATAAAATACATCTTTTATCCTCATTTTTATTCAATAATGGGATTATCGCATTCTTATTACTCTCACCCATTGAAAGCATAGTAAATTGTACTTCAGTAGTTTATAAGCAATGAGCAAAAATCCATAATCAGGTCCAATTATTCCCCTATTTTCTTTTTCAATGCTATTTATTTTAACCAAAATTATGCAATTGTGTGTGATTCTCCATGTGTTCTCGTACCCCTGTTCACGCCTGATTCCGAATTATGTTTTTTCAGGCCCTCTGGGGCCATAATTTCTAAAAGCCAGTTATCTCAAATTTCAGCCCCTCAGCGTTGAGGCGCTCATTCTACGAGAATAGCTCAGATGCAAAATTTTGCATTTTTGAATTCTGAAAATTGAATATTTTTTACTAGTTTTTGCGTATAATTTTGATCAGACACTTACATTGAAGAGACCACCCACAAAATAGGTGATAACCGCACCAGTTAGACCTAGAAGCAGATTCTCCATACCTCCCCTCCAGATAATTGTGTTGGTGATCCATGATTTCAGACCACCCACAAAAAACAGTCCGGTGAGTGATAATATGCCAGCAATGATGATTCCAGCCACTGCAGTATCAACCCAGATGAATGGGAGCACTGGTAGGATTCCTCCCAGGATAAACGCAATTGACACAATGATCGTCGCTTTCATCGGAGAGCGTCTCTCACCCTCAAGAACTCCAAATTCTGCAAGCATCATCTCATTTAGCATGACTTCAGGGTTTGAAGAAATGGTTTCCACTATCTTCTCGAGTAATTCACCATCAAATCCCTTTTCTCTGTACCATTCTCTGATCTCACCCTTCTCATGATCAAAATGATCCTCGATGTGACGCTTCTCTATGGCTTTCTCCGCATCGAATACCTCTTCCTGACTCTTGGTCGAGATGTACTCTCCTATGGCCATGGAAATTGCTCCTGCGATCAATCCTGCTATCCCTGCGAGCAGTGCGATCTTGGGATTATTCGCACCTGCAGCAACTCCGATAACCAGTGCAAATACCGATACCAGGCCATCATTTGCCCCCAGGATGACATCTCGCATGTAGTTACGGAATGCCATATGTTCCTCGTCATCCAGTGAGAAATGATCTTGTGCAGGACTCACGGGTTTATCAGTTTCTTTCACCGATTCTTCCTTGCTCATGATTATCACATTTCGATTACTCAAATAAAGTCTATGTTAGGAGATACGAAATGTAAAACATCGCAAATTAGTATTAATATTCTCAGAATCAATCGAATTAAGCAATTTAATAAGAAATCTTGCACGTTGCTTCCACACTAGCCAGACGTCACCGTCGCCCCTCAAAGGTTTAGCTAGTGTGTTGCATTTTCATGCGGTTGATATGTCTGCTTCTCCACCTCCTGGTTTCATCGAAGACAGGGTTTCCGTGCTTTACCGACAGATCATGTAATGTGGAGAACGGACTAGGAGATCAGGACTCCACATTGTCGGTTTGCCCATTTCGGGCGGAACTTCTCTTGCGAGCATTCGGCCTGTGCCTAACTTTTCCGTATTCCAAGAATGACAGGTAGGTACTGTCCTAGTTCCTTTGGTACCATCCGTAGATAGGTAGCGATAGTCTATTGCGAATAAGGTATTTATACTACTGAGATCACCCATATCCACCGGATTATTCATAATTACGCAGAATCATGTAAAAAAGACAAGATTAGTCAACAAATTGCACTCGTCATTAGCAAATTTTAGATAGGTCATGTATCCCAATCATTTATGAAATATAATGTGTATTCGTGGAATGTCAATGGAATACGTGCTGCTGCCAAGAAAGGGATCTTTGACTGGTTAAAAAGCTCAGATATTGATATTTTGGGAGTTCAGGAGACCAAGGCACAGCCTGATCAGCTGGATGACAGTATTTTGAGACCCAAGGGCTATGAATCCGAGTTTCATTCTGCCCAGAAGAAGGGATACAGTGGTGTGGCCACCTATTTCAATACTAAACCACAGAGTATTGAGACTTCAATGTCTGTGGATGAGTTTGATGATGAGGGGAGACTGCTTATCACCAGATTCGAGCATTTCACCCTGTTAAATGTGTATTTTCCCAATGGTAAGAAGAACCAGGAGCGTCTGGATTACAAGATGCGCTTCTACGACAGGTTTCTGGAGCTATGCAAGGATCTTGTCAAGGGTGGAGAATCCCTGGTTATCTGTGGAGATGTGAATACTGCCCACAGGGAGATAGATCTCACGCATCCCAAACCAAATGCCAAGCATTCGGGATTCCTGCCCGAGGAACGGGCATGGATTGATAAATTCCTTGATTCAGGCTTTGTGGATACATTGAGAGCCAAGGTTGGGGATAAGGAAGAACTCTATACCTGGTGGTCCATGAGGTCCAAAACAGCCAGACCAAACAATGTGGGCTGGAGAATCGATTATTTCTACATATCCAAGGACCTGTTACCCAATTTGAAGGCGGCAGAGATCCATGCAGAGGTTATGGGCTCGGATCACTGTCCCATCAGTATAAGCCTTGAATTTTAGCTAATTTTACAATATTATTCATCTAAACTTGATTATTGAGCATATCTGATCAGAAGAGTTAATAAATTTGATATCTAATTTTTGCATATGGAACGCTGCAATATCTGTTTTTTACCTGTACATGACGAGAGATCCATGCTCAGGTGCCCCAGATGCACAAATGCCTTCCATAAGGACCATCTGGCAGCATGGTTACTGAACAACAAGGCCTGTCCAGTATGCAGGGAAGAACTATCGATTGATTTCCGTGTGGATCTCAAACCCAAGGATGAGGTGGAGAGAAGGCGTCTAGAGGACATTTTGTACAATCTGGACAATCTTGGCGATGTGTTGGGAGATTGGGAGACAAAGCACCGAAACAGGCGGAGAGTGGCTGATATGCGAACCACAGTGATTAATGAGGGACAGTCCAATGTCAACAGAGCGATGAAGATAGGGTTTCCAGTTGTCTTGTTTCTGGTATGGGTGGCAATCCTGCTGGCCATTTTTGGTGATGGAACACTGTTCTGATAGCCCTGAACAATTATTTTTTGTAAATTATCAGTGAAACTAATACATTGTGCGCATGGTTTTTAATGATGGTTTTAGAGCATTCTCTAGAGTGTATTCATTGTACACATTTTAAACACTTTCAAATTTACTCAGTAAAAGGCCCCATAAATGAATGCACACATTGTTTGCACTTCCAATTTTCACCTATTACAGCCCTTATTTCCCCATTTTTACAATATTAATTAAATACTCCACATCATTAATCCGCACATAATTACGATTTTATCATCAGATCAGGATTACATTATATTGCGCACACTGTATACATCATCAGGAGAAAAATACAAACAATATCCATAACGATGAATGCGCGTATACACTGTATACATATTTACAGATCCATGCAATGATTCACATTATTGACCTTCTGAGACCTGTATTAATACCTCACTCACAGTGAGGGACATATCTTTCAGACTCGCTGATCAGAAATACAGGAGTAATCGATCATCCTTAATAATCCAAGGCAATACTTTTCCTTGAACTATATCCGGGAAATCAAGACCATGACAGAGCCAACAGATCACACCAACAATACCCAACCCAAGTACCACTGTGAACAGGCAATAACATTTCTACCAAAAGTTCTGACCACACTGCTTGCAATACTCACCATTGTATCCCTGGTAATGTACATTGCGATTGGAATAGAGGCAGCCATGGTCCTGGTTATTGTGCTTGGATTTTCTGTGGTGATTGGTCTTCTACTCTCAAAAATCAAGATTAAAGTGGGCTCTGGAGTTCTGACAATCAGATTTGGGCCATTAAAAACTGTACTGAGAATCAGTGAGATAAAGAGTATCGAGTCAGTCACAATAAATCCATTGAGTGTGTATCGCGGTTATGGTAAAAGATTTGGGAAGGATGGGTCAATTGGATATATTGCATCAGGTAAAAAGGGTATAAGGGTCAAGATGAATGGGGGGAAGGTATTCGTCATCACCTGTGATAATCCACATGACTTACTAGTCGTGGTAAAAAAATATCAGGATAATTTTTCTCACTAACTCGTAATGACAAGAATTGAATCACTAGCTGTAAATATTTATTAGGTTAATCACCAGTATTTATTCATGGAAGCATGGGTATATGTGGTCGGTGTGCTTGTCATACTATTCATTGTATCACAAAAAACGATAAGCAGTTCAAGAAACAGGGTGGATGTGGAGAAGGATGAGGCAGCAAGAGATAAACTGGAAGGAAAGACCTCAACCTTATCAAGAATGTTTGAAAAAATGGGATGAGATAATATATAGAGGGCGAGACAAATGCAGATCACTCGCTGTGCATAAACATATGTCTAATTCCGATAATCCTTAATATTGCCCACGTTCACATATTCCCATGGATGCTTGGGTATATGTGGTCGGTGTGGTTGTTATACTACTCATCATCTTACGAAAGAGATCTAATAGGAAGAATATCGATGACACCAGGCAAAAGGATGATCCATGGGGCAAGATCTATGGGTATTTTGGCAAATCGGTTTAATTATGCCACCCATTACAGTCCTCTCTTTGAATCCCATGAACTTTGCCTCCAGCTTGTTCAGTTATACTCATAAGTCTATAATTCTTTATATGCACATTATTTCTCAATAAGTACAATATCAAATGGTCTGCTCCGTTTTCTCGGTTGATTCTTTTTCATCAGGCACCTTACCAATCACTTCTTCATTATTGCTTTTTTCCCCTACAGG
>DAOUUM010000510.1 GCA_030668165.1 Candidatus Heimdallarchaeota archaeon | reverse complement strand
TGGTATAGTTACCCAGAATTACCAGAACAACCAATGCTGCGAATGCACCGAAGTAGATCTGGTCCAATAGTTTTTTCTTGATCTCCACACTAGTCAAGATTTTGGCGTAAAAATAACCTTTTGCTTATCAGATGGAATTGTTGATCAGATTTGATCTGGTTAGAGTGGAATTGGAAATGATAGTATACTCATTATCATCATTATCACAAACATGTATTTTTGTCTTGGTTCAACTGGAGTGGCACTGTTCAGTACAAATGGTGCACGCAGGGATCTGTTCATGAATAGTAGTATGAATGGTATATAGATCAATCCTGCAAATATAAATGCAAAAATCACGACATATGTTAGCAGGTTATGTACTTTTCTACCATAAATTGCCCTGGTGATGTACCCACCGTTGAAATAAGCAGCAGGTAAAAGATTGAATCCTACAATATAAATTCCAGCCAATGCTGCCATGGTGATCGGATGAAGAATAATTGTATCGGAGATGGTACCTGTGACTATGGGGATATTGAGAACATCATTTCCAAGTTCAATTAATCTCAGTATCAGTGGTTCAACACCACCACCTAACATGATGGAATGACCCTGATACTGAACCGCAGCATCTGGATTATTCTCCCCGAGATCTAATGTCAGGAAGAATACTGCAACAGAGACAATCCAAGCAATAATTGCTCCATACCCTACTTTTTTCAATAATTCCTTGTTATTCTTCGGTAATTTTTCATGTCTAATCACACTACCAAGGGTTCCCAGCTCAAACATAGGCAATGCTGGTATGAAGTAACTACCAATGTAAGATTTGGTCTTCCTGAAATAGGCTAAAATCGATTGATAGTCCTTGATCATTAAAATTGAGATTAGCACACCAGCAAATTGAAGCCCAAAAATCAGTGAATCAATATCAAATGAGGTTTCTAAAATTATCCAGCCTGTTAATTCAATATTGCTGGCAAGTTGAATTTGCGAATAATTGTAAATCCCCGAAAGGACAATGGTGAGGAAGGTAAGTCCCAGTAGAATCAGATTTCTCTTATTACTGGGGGATTCAATTTTTGGTGAATATATTAAATTTATCACAAGATTAGATGATTTGGCAATTCTATTCATTCCAAGAATTAAACCTTCTTGAAAATCAGCCAAATTTTCATATAATCTATCAAATATCTCATCCAGATCAGCAGTTTCATCTTTTTGATTAACAATAAAAAATGGAACAGGTTGTGTAATTACCTGAATGATATTCATTTCCTCTTCAATTATCGCCTTGAGATCATCCAAATCAATATTAATTGTCTTTGATTTAGTGTTCAGTTGAATAATAACTTTTACTTTTTTCTCTCCCTTCTGACCATATAGTTCGTCTGCTGTTGAGATTTCTGCACCACAGTGAACGCACTTACGGTCTGTTTCCTTGTCATTTGGTGTTTTTTGATTACAATTCCAACAAATTAAATGATCTGGCTCAAACTGAGACACAATTCAATTCTGATTTAGACCTCTTTAAAGAATTTGTATCCCGTGAATTCAATTATTATAAATTAACCGATCAATTGTCATAATTTCAATTTCATTAAATATGCACCCTCCCCGTCTGCATAGTAATTTTTAAGTATTTCACTCTTGATGTAATCTAAATTCTCATATAATTTTACAGCGGCATCATTGCTCATTCTGACCTCAAGAGTTATTGATTTGATGTTTGGATCCTTCCTGACAGCCGACATCACCTCAAGCATCATTTTTTTACCTATTCCAAGTCTTCTCAATTTGGGAAGTACTGCGACAGAGATCACATGCCCCTTGTCCGATTTATCAAATCTGAAAGGAAACGATCTCTCTCTCTCCAATCTTAGAATAACATAACCCACAATCTCTCCGTCAAGTTCCGCAACCACACTTACTTCGTGCCATTGTCTTATCAATTCTATAAAATATCCAACTGGATAATTTTCCGGTAATGAAACCCTGTTGAGATGCACTATTGCATTGAGGTCTCTTATATCCGGTTTTCTTATTGTCAGAGAATTGCTCATGTTTCTAAAACTATCAATATAAAATACAAATTAAAACTATGCGATATATCTGTAATTAGAAGAAAAATTGAATCTATTGTTTGTTGGTCTAACTTAATCCAAATCGTAGATTATGGTTATTGATCGGTATTGTTTCTCATTATAGTTGTATTCAGCAGAATAAAATAACAATTATGTAATATGAACTGATTTAATACATCATCAAAAATGTATATACATAATTTTAAACGCTGAAATTAACTAATCTCAGACGTTCTGGCGAGATGATGTCACCACTACTCCATTTAGACAGGCTATTTGGAGCTACTTTTCTCATTATATTGATTGCACCGTTGAT
>DAOUUM010000293.1 GCA_030668165.1 Candidatus Heimdallarchaeota archaeon | reverse complement strand
GTTACTGCCGCGGGGATTGATGTGATAACCTTCACCGAACCGATCCCAACACCCCTACTAATTCACTCGATCGTCAATAACAAATCAAATGGAGGAATAATGGTAACTGGTTCACATTTACCTGCAGAGGATAATGGCATAATTGCATTTGATAATATTGGGAACTACTACAAGGGTTGGATGAGATTACAAGAACCAATACTCGTACCTTGGGAAAATCTTGGTGAAGTTAAAATATCATCTCATGAGATAGATGATTATTTTGCTCTCTTATCACGAATTGGTGAAGAATTAAAAATATCAAAATCTAAATTGAAAGTTCTAATTGATCCGGTTCATGGTCCAATGAAAACCTATGTTGAATATGTGGTGAAACAATTCACTGATGATATAGTTTACTACAATTGGGAGCATGATGATACATTTCCAGGTAGAATATCAGAACCTCACAGGAAAAATCTGGGAAAGACCCGTCAAGCTGTGGTAGATAATAACTGTGATTTGGGAATTGCAACTGATATGGATGGAGACCGGGTGATTTTTATCGATAAAACAGGTGAAGTCGTTACAGGTGATTATACTGCTGCTTTATTCTCAAAATTGATATGGACAATCTATCCTGAGACTAAAATTGTGGTACCTATTAATACCTCGGCTATCGTCAATATAGTAGCTGAGCAAATGAATACTGAAATGGTTTATTGCAAAGTTGGACCTCCATCAATAATTGAGAAGATAAGAGAAACGAATTCAAAATATGGATTTGAAGAAACTGGAAAGTACATGTTCAATGATTATGCAATTTGGCCTGATGCTGCAATATCCTCACTTTACATGTTTCACCTGTTACAAAGTGAAAATAAATCACTTGCGGAATTAGTGGCCACATTACCTAAAATATATTCTAAGAAAGAAAAAGTAGCCTGTCCAAGATCAAGGGCTCCTCAGGTGATGAGCAAGGTCAAAGAGAAGGTCATGAATGATTTTGATGACATCAAGGATATAGTGGATTGGGATGGCCTGAGATTTAATTTTACAGACAATTCATGGATAATGATACGGCCCTCGGGAACCGAGGATTATATTCGTGTTTTTGTTGAACATAGCGATCCTGAAAAAACAAATGAATATCGAGATTATGGTCTGAAAACAGTTGAGGAAGAATTAAATAAATTAAACCTCAAGTAGAATTTATTAATTGCAATTGAAACCTAAACCTAGAATAATGGATTAACTATTTATATTCTCAATCTTTTCACAGTTTAGGCAAATATGGAAAAATCCAAGAAAATGGAGAAGGACAATAAATCAACTCCAATTTTATTCGAGATTCTCAGAGTTACTCCAAAACAATTTGAAATTGAAAAAAATCACAAATCAGATAGATTAACAGATCTTCTATCCGTTTTATTTATATTTGGAATTGCCATGTTTGTCCGGTTTTACGTAAGAGCCGTTTTCATCGGAGAATATGGTGATAAAGTGTTCGATATTAAAATCCATGAGGGAGATCCTCTAGGGATTGGGGCATATCTAGGAGCTATACCAGGAGACAAGGTTAATACTGAGGGTTACAACGATTTTTATCATTACTATATTCCCTATGTGGAGGCATTTCTTGACGGTTGGAATCCCTATACCGGATCAATAATTGATGGTGATAATATCGCTGGTTATGTCTATGGTCCATTTTATATTCTCTTTATCTCACTTGGCTCAATGTGGTTTGATCTTGCACCCTACGATTCCATTTTGTACTCAAATCTGATTTTTGACGCTTTGTGTTATGTCGCAGTCTATATGATCGCTAAAAAGGTAACTGGAAATGGTATTGCTTTGGTCATCGCAACCCTCGGATCGTTATCACCAATTGCACTTTACTATGCAAATATCCGGCTATTGAATGCCCCAGCAATGACATTCTTTGCCCTGGTATCCGTATATTTCTTCCTTGAGCGAAGAGACACCACCGCGATGTTCTTTTTGGCAATGGCAACATTAGTTAAGCAATTTCCACTATTCCTAGCACTTCCCATGGGACTTTGGATGTGGCGACGATATGGTTTTGCGAAAGGAACCTCAATTATTGTAACTTTCATTCTTTTTGTAATTGTACTATCTCTGCCGTATATAGTAACAACTCCCGAGTTGTATATTGCAAGGTTTTTCCTACCCGGTAGTGGAAAATCAGTAATTTCATGTGCTGAGGGCGGAGAGGCCACAAATCTGGTTCACGGCTCAATTATTGAGGCATGTGTTGATAACGTTGGATCAACAATCGATCCATCAACGGTATCTGGATTCACCTCTATACTTTTCTGGTTGGTGAATAGCCATATCCTATTTTATGGGATGATACTGATTCTTTCATGGATTGCGTTCACAGCATATGATTATATGGAAGCAAATCCAAAACTATATCTGAGATTTATAGCTGCTTTTTACACCATAATACACGCAACCATTGCTCGTGGTATATACAAATATTATCTATTCATGTTAATTCCATTTATGCTACTGGCAATTATGCCTGGAAACCCTAGAAAATCACTTAATTTTAGATTAGGTGCAAGTATTAACAGATCTTTGACAAAATGGTTCCATCCAAAACACCGTTTTGAACCCACAAAATTATCATACTGGTTGGGTATAACGGTTCTCTTGGTTCAAATAGTTGGTATGTTCTGGCTGGCAAATATTGCAATCTCATTATTTGTATCAACCGCTACCTATAGAGCCTTATGGATGGTTCTGGTATTTCCATTGATATTATTCTTTATTTACAAACCAGGTCCGGTAGATATGGATGAAGAAGTTGATTATTCATCAAATAAAGCAATTATGAATACTAACTTGATTGCTTTGGTATTGATTGTTCCCATAGCTTATGGTGTATCAAAACTGGCTCGTTTATATTTTGATAATGATAATTCAAATTACCAGAAACATTTCATCGTTATTATGCTGATAATACTAAGTTTCCTAATTCTTCCAGAGCTAATCAAACTAGTTTTGAAAACTTCAAAATCATTTGGTACAGTATCACTCAAATTGGATCAATTAGTAATGGATCTTATAGGACTGGGATTGGTATTTTGGTTTATGAACCTATTTAATATCAAAATAATCCAGTTACACAGATATATGACCACTACAACAGTATTAATTTTTGGAATAGTACTGTTGGGAATGATGGGATTTGAGGTTTGGGCAAGTTCAATAAAAACCCCCAAAAATGCATTTAAAAAATATAAGGAATTAAAACTAATTACAAAGTAATTCAAACAACAATACACCTTACTAAAAGGTTAAACATATCCACCTTAACAATGGAACAATGAAGAGAATTTCAATAATTCTAATTGTATTAATTGCATTGTCATCGCCCGTACATGCTGACATAACTGAGGTCAATGTATTTTACAAAGAGACTATTGACGGATACTCAAGAATAGATGGACAGAATTACAGATGGGACAGTGAGAGAGAATTTTTGCTGGTAAGTTTTGATCAAACCAGAATTAATGTATCAGGGGATCTAAAACGAGCTCTTGATCTGGTTATTCTAGATGATAGCACAACCGGTCAACCCGAACATGTTATCCAAATATACAAACCTCTTAATTTTGTAATGGAAACCATATTCCTGGATAATGGTACTTTTGCTGAGATAAAATGGGATATGCAATTATTTAGAGATCTACAGGATTCTTCTGTTCCATCAGGTGATCCATTCACATATACCGAAACTCTGATCCTCACATTACCTGGTCATAGAAGATTTGATCTCAGGAATAGTGAAGAATTCTTTTCAGTCAACCTAGAGTATTATGAAATACTTGAGAATTCAGATGGTGATTTGGTCAAATTACAAGTAAATGCTGATCTATCAACAAATAATGATGAGACAGGTAGAGCAACCACAACATCAGTTCATATAATCAAAAGAGATCTTTCTCAGAATGTAGTTTTTGAGTATAGTCGCAAGATTCAGGAAGTAACCACCATTCATGAAATTGCAAATTATCTTGATCAAACATTCATAATAATTCCCCTTCAGGTCCTATCAATGTTTGCATTTGTGTATGCTTATATGAGGATCTACAATTATGTAAAGAAAAATAACATCAAAATTATAAAAGGTTCACAAGAGGATTAAATCACAAACTCAAACTGAGGGAGTCTCTGTATTTTTCAATACACGAGTAATTATGGCTTCAGAATCTATACCTTCGAATAACCATTCAGGGCTGACTATCACCCTATGACGAAGCACATCCTTAGCTACTCTCTGAATATCTGATGGATTGACATAATCTCTTCCTTCAAATAAAGCATGAGCTTTGGCCCCAATGGCCAACCATAATGAAGCTCTTGGACTCGCTCCTATACTAACCTCCTCACTTTCCCTTGTTGTTGCGGTGAGTCGAACAATATAACGCATCAATTCATC